>NZ_JBJGZF010000008.1:0-210827 GCF_054050375.1 Geodermatophilus sp. SYSU D00879 | reverse complement strand
CCCCCCCCCCCCCCCCCCCCCCCCCCCCCCCCCCCCCCCCCCCCCCCCCCCCCCCCCCCCCCCCCCCCCCCCCCCCCCCCCCCCCCCCCCCCCCCCCCCCCCCCCCCCCCCCCCCCGCGGAGGTGAGCCCAGCTGATCGTGCGCGGGCCGCCCGGGGCTCCCTACGGTGGGCGCGTGACCGGCGCCGTTCCCGACCCGCTGCCCGCCTGGCTGGCGCTGGCCCGGCGGGTCACCGTCCTGACCGGGGCCGGGGTCTCCACCGACAGCGGCATCCCCGACTACCGCGGCCCTCGAGGCGTGTGGACCCGCGATCCCGACGCCGAGAAGCTCGTGACGCTGTCCTACTACGTCGCCGACCCGGAGATCCGGCGCAAGGCGTGGCGCATGCGCGCGGACGTGCGGGCGGCCACCATCGCCCCGAACGCCGGGCACCGGGCGCTGGCCGACCTGGAGCGGCAGGGCCGGCTGCGGGCGCTGCTCACCCAGAACGTCGACGGGCTGCACCAGGCCGCCGGGTCCTCGCCGCGGGCGGTGCTCGAGCTGCACGGCACGGTGCACGCGGTCGAGTGCCTGTCCTGCGGGGACCGGACGTCGATGGACGAGGCGCTGGCCCGCATCGACGCCGGGGACCCCGACCCGGCCTGCACCGTCTGCGGCGGCATCCTCAAGTCCGCGACGGTGAGCTTCGGGCAGGCCCTCGACGAGCGGGTCCTCGACGCCGCGGCGCAGGCCGCCGCCGACTGCGACGTCTTCCTCGCCGTCGGCACCTCGCTGGTCGTGTACCCGGTGGCCGGGCTGGTCGAGCTCGCCGCCGCGCACGGCGCGCGGGTGGTCATCGTCAACGCCGAGCCCACGCCCTACGACGGGCTGGCCGACCTCGTCGTCCGCGAGCCGATCTCGACGGCGCTGCCGCGGCTGCTGGGGACGGCGTGACCCGCGGCGGGACCCTGCAGGGCGGCCGGCCCGGCCTGCGGACGCGGTGACCCTGCTCGTCGTCCACCTGGCGCTGACGGCGGCCTACGCCGGCTTCCAGTGGACCGTGCGGGCGCTGGTCTACCCGCAGTTCGCGCAGGTGCCGGCCGCGGCGTTCCCGGCCTACGAGCGGGCGCACCAGCGGCGGGTCTCCCGGGTCGTGGGCCCGCTGTTCGCCGGGCAGGGCGTCACCACGCTGTGGCTGCTGTCCGCCCGGCCCGACGGCGTCCCGCTGCTGCCGGTGCTCGTGGGCGGCGCCTGCCTCGCCGTCGTCCTCGGCATCACCGCGTTGCTCGCCGTGCCGCTGCACCGGCGGCTGGGCGAGGGGTTCGACGCCGGCGCGTTCGGCCGGCTGCTGCGGGCGGACACCGTGCGGGCGCTGGCCGCCACCGGCGGCACGGCCGCAGCCGGGTGGCTGCTGCTCGTCAGCGGCTAGCGTGACCCCGACCACGTCGAGCGGCTGACCGGCGCGCCGGCAGCCCTGGCCACCGGGAGCCCGGCATGCGCGTGCCCCTCACCACCCGCGACTTCCTCGACCGCGCCGAGCTGGTCTACGGCGACCGCGTCGGCGTCGTGGACGAACCGAACCAGCCCGCACCGTCGGTGGGGGAGGTGACCTGGCGCGAGGTGGCCCGCCGCGGCCGCGCGCTGCAGGCCGGCCTCGACGCGCTCGGTGTCGCGGAGGGCGAGCGGATCGCGATCGTCAGCCACAACGCCGCCCGGCTGCTCGAGGTGCTGCTCGCCGTGCCGTCGTCGGGGCGGGTGGCGGTGCCGGTCAACTTCCGGCTCAACCCCGAGGAGGTGTCCTACATCGTCGGGCACTGCGGCGCGCGGGTGCTCGTGGTCGACCCGGAGCTGGAGGCGAGCCTCAAGGGCGTCGAGGCCGAGCACCGGTTCACCACCGGCGAGGAGTACGAGCAGTTGCTGGCGTTCGACGCCGAGCCGCGGCCGTGGAGCGAGCCCGACGAGGACGCCACCGCCACGATCAACTACACGAGCGGGACGACGGCGCGGCCCAAGGGCGTGCAGATGACCCACCGCAACATCTGGGTCAACGCGGTCACCTTCGGCATGCACATGCAGGTCAGCGACCGCGACGTCTACATGCACACGCTGCCGATGTTCCACTGCAACGGCTGGGGCCTGCCGTACACGATGGCCGGCGTCGGCGCCCGCCAGGTGGTGCTGCGCAAGGTGGACGGCGCGGAGATCCTGCGCCGGGTCGAGCGGCACGGCGTCACGATGATGTCCGGCGCGCCGGCGGTGTGGAACGCCGTCCTCGAGGCCGCCGCCGACTGGGACGGCGAGGTCCCCGGCCGCGACCGGGTGCGGATCGTCGTGGCCGGGGCGCCGCCGCCGTCGCGGACCATCGCCCGCGTCGAGTCCGAGCTCGGCTGGGAGTTCAACCAGATCTACGGCCTCACCGAGACCGCGCCGCTGCTCACCATCAACCGCCCGCGCGCCGAGTACGACGACCTCGACCCCGAGGAGCGCGCGAAGCGGCTGTCCCGGGCCGGCGTGCCGGCGATCGGCACCCGCATCGCGGTGAGCGAGTCCGGGGAGGTGCTGGCGCAGGGCAACACCGTGCTCGCCGGCTACTGGGAGAACCCCGACGCCTCCGCCGAGGCGCTCGACGGCGGCTGGTTCCACACCGGCGACGGCGGCAGCCTCGACGACGGCGGCTACCTGACGATCTCCGACCGCAAGAAGGACGTGATCATCACCGGCGGGGAGAACGTCTCCTCGATCGAGGTCGAGGACGCCGTCTTCAGCCACCCCGCCGTCGCCGAGGTCGCCGTCATCGGCATCCCCGACGAGAAGTGGGGCGAGCTGGTGACCGCGCTGGTGGTGCTCGCCGAGGGCGAGACGGCGACCGAGGCGGAGATCATCGCCCACTGCCGGTCCCGGCTGGCCGGCTACAAGGCGCCCAAGCGGGTCGAGTTCCGCGACGAGCTGGCCCGCACCGCCACCGGCAAGATCCAGAAGTTCAAGCTGCGCGAGCCGTTCTGGTCGGAGACCGGCGGTCGCCAGGTGAACTAGCGCTCCCCAATCCGGGGGAGATCCGCCCGCCTGACCCTCCGGAGGTCACCCGGACCGGTCGACAACCGGTCCGGGTGGCGCCCGCACGGGCGCCCGGAGACGAGCGCCCGGCCTGCGACGCCGGCGCACCGGGAGGGGTCGGCACGTGGGTACGGGTACGCGCACGCGACATCACCGCTGGGCGGTCCGGGCGGCCGGCACGGCGATCGCCGGGCTGGTCGTCCTCGGGCTGACGCCCGGCACCGCCTCGGCGGCGCCCAGCGACGCCGAGATCGCCGCGGCCGAGGCCGCCCGCGACGCCGCCGCCGCGCAGGTCGGCGTGCTCAGCGCCGAGCTCGCGCAGGCCGAGGCCGCCGCCGCGGAGGCGCACCAGGCCGCGCAGATCGCGCTGCAGGACTACGAGGAGACCCAGGCCGCCTACGAGGCCGCCCGCGCGGCCGCCGACGCCGCCACGGCCGCCGCCGCGCAGGCCGACGCCGACCTCGCCGACGGCCGCACCCAGGTCGCCCACTACGCGCGCACCACCTACGTGCAGGGCAGCACGGCGCCCGGCGCCACCGCGCTGCTCTCCGCCGCGGGTCCCGCCCAGCTGATCGAGCGCGCCGCGCTGCTCGAGGCGGCCGGCACCCACCGCGTCGACGTCGTCGGCGAGCTGACCGTGCTGCAGGAGCAGGCCACCCAGGCCCAGCAGCAGGCGCAGACGGCGTCCGTGCAGGCCGAGACGCTGCAGGAGCAGGCCGCGCAGGCGCTGGCCGGCGCGCAGGCGCAGGAGACCTCCGCCCGCGAGCAGACCGCGGCGCTCGCCGAGCAGCGCGACGCCGTCGCCGCGCAGGCCGAGGCCGCCGGGCAGCAGGTCGCGGGCATGCAGGCCGAGCAGGACGCCGCCGAGGCCGCCGCCGCTGCCGCGGCCGCGCAGGCCGCCGCGGCCGCCCGCCAGGCGGCGGCCGCCCCGGCGAGCCAGGCCGCGCCCTCGCGCAGCTCCTCCGGCAGCTCGTCGTCCTCGTCGTCGTCCTCGTCGTCGTCCTCGTCGTCGGGTTCGACCGCGAGCCGCCCGTCGTCCGGTGGGTCCTCCTCGTCCTCGGGCGGGTCGTCCTCGGGCGGGTCGTCCTCGTCGGGTGGGTCGTCGTCGGGCGGGTCGTCGAGCAGCAACCCGACGCCGCCGGCCACCACGACGGCCGGCGCGCCCTCCGGGTCGGCGGTGCAGACGGCCATCGACGCGGCGCTGTCGCAGCGCGGCCTGCCCTACAGCTGGGGCGGTGGCGGCGCCAACGGCCCGTCCTACGGCATCCCGCCGGACACCCGCGTCTACGGCTTCGACTGCTCGGGGCTGACCGAGTACGCCTACGCCCAGGCCGGCATCCGGATCGGCGGCACCAGCCGCGACCAGTGGTGGCTCAACCGCAGCAAGACCGTCGCCCGGGCGGACCTGCGGGCCGGTGACCTGGTGTTCTGGTCCAACGGCAGCTCGTACCTGGACATCTACCACGTGGCGCTCTACATCGGCGACGGCAAGGTGGTGCAGGCGCCGCAGAGCGGCGACGTCGTCCGGGTGTCGTCGATGTGGTTCGGCAGCGACTACTTCGGAGCCGTGCGGCCGACCGCCTGATGAAGGATCTCCCTGCCCCCGCCGCTCGCAGGCTCGCGGCGGGACCCTGCAGGGAGGCCACAGGGAGCGGATGAGGCGAGAGTTCGGGGCGTCGGGCAGCCACGGGGGGAGCTGCCCGACGCAGGAGTCACGCTAGCAGCAGAGGCCGCGGCGGTGCAGGGGGGAAGACCCGGCGCGCCGCGGCCTCCGTCGTCGTCCGGCGCGTCGTCCGGCGCGTCGCGCGGTGGCCCGCCCGGCCGGCGTCCGGCGTGCCAGCGCGCACGACGGCCGGACTGCCAGCTCCGTGTAGGACACTGGCCCGTGGGACGGGCGAGAGGCCCCGTCACCGGCCCCCCGTGTCGCTCCGTGACGCGTCCGGAGGCCGTGGACCGGCACGACAGGGAGCCCTGTGACCACCGCCGCCAGCACCCCGCTCGAGAAGCCCGCCGGCGCACCGGTGCCGCCCTCGGTGGACGCCGCGCTGCTGGAGCGCGCGCTGTTCGAGATCAAGCGGGTCATCGTCGGCCAGGACCGGCTGGTCGAGCGGATGCTGGTCGCCCTGCTCGCCCGCGGCCACGTGCTGCTCGAGGGCGTGCCCGGCGTCGCGAAGACCCTCGCGGTCGAGACGCTGGCCACCGTCGTCGGCGGGAGGTTCGCCCGCCTGCAGTTCACCCCCGACCTGGTGCCCGCCGACATCCTCGGCACCCGCATCTACAAGGCCGGGCAGGACGCCTTCGACACCGAGCTCGGCCCGGTGTTCGCCAACTTCGTCCTCACCGACGAGATCAACCGCGCGCCGGCGAAGGTGCAGTCGGCCCTGCTGGAGGTCATGGCCGAGCGGCAGGTCTCCATCGGCGGCGTCACCCACCCGCTGCCCGACCCGTTCCTCGTGCTGGCCACGCAGAACCCGATCGAGTCCGAGGGCGTCTACCCGCTGCCCGAGGCCCAGCGCGACCGCTTCCTCATGAAGGTGCTCGTCGACTACCCGACGCCGGAGGAGGAGCGCGAGATCATCTACCGGATGGGCGCCAACCCGCCGGTGCCCGAGACCGTCCTCGGCCCCGAGGACCTGCGCCGCATGCAGCGCACCGCGTCCCAGGTGTTCGTGCACCACGCGCTGGTCGACTACGTCGTCCGGCTCGTCGTCGCCACCCGGCAGCCGCGCGAGCACGGCATGGACGACGTCGCCTCCTGGGTCTCCTACGGTGCCAGCCCGCGCGCCTCGCTCGGCCTGATCGCCGCCAGCCGGGCGCTGGCGCTGGTCCGCGGCCGCGACTACGTGCTGCCGCAGGACGTCCTCGACGTCACCACCGACGTGCTGCGCCACCGGCTGGTGCTGTCCTACGACGCGCTGGCCGACGGCGTGCCCGCCGACCACGTGGTCAAGCGGATCCTGCAGACGGTGCCGCTGCCGCAGGTCACCCCGCGGCAGCGGGCCGGCGGCTTCGGCCCGGCCGCGCCGGGCGGCCCGCAGGTGCCGCCGCCCGGGGCGCCGCAGTACGGCCCGCCGCAGGGGGCTCCGCAGGGCCCCTACGGGCCCGGCTTCCCGCCCGCCGCGCAGCCCCAGCCCGGCGGCCCGGTCCCCAACGGCCAGCCGCCGCACGGCTCCTCCGCGCACGGCGTGTCCCCGCACGGCGCGTCCCCGCACGGCTCCGTCCCGCCCGGCAACGGCCAGGCGCCCCAGGGTCCCGGCGGCAACGGGCACGTCCCGGGGACCCCGCAGGCGTGAGACTGCGGCGCGGCCGGGCGCGGGCCGGGGAGGACCCGGCCGCGCCCGCTGACGAGCCCGCCGCCGGCACGCCCGCCGTCGCGACGGCCGACCCCGACGGCGACCTGCCGCACTTCGGCGAGGGCCCGGCCGACGTGCTGCTGCAGCGGCTGGAGCTCACCGTCCGCCGGCGCCTGGACGGGCTGCTGCAGGGCGACCACCTCGGCCTGGTGCCCGGCTCGGGCAGCGAGGCCGGCGACTCCCGGACCTACCACCCCGGCGACGACGTCCGGCGCATGGACTGGCCGGTGACCGCCCGGACGCAGGTGCCGCACGTCCGCGAGACGATCGCCGACCGCGAGCTGGAGACCTGGGCGGTGGTCGACCTCTCGGCCAGCCTGGACTTCGGCACCGGCAACTGCGACAAGCGGGACCTCGCCATCGCCGGGCTCGCCGCGGTCAGCCACCTCACCGTGCGCGGCGGCAACCGGCTCGGCGCCGTCGTCACCACCGGCGAGCGGGTCGACCGGTACCCGGCGCAGGCCGGCCGGCTGGCCGCCGACCGGCTGCTGCGCGCCGTCGTCGCCACCCCGCGGGCCGCGACCGGCCGCCGCGGCGACCTCGCCGCCGCGCTGGAGGCGCTGCGCCGCCCGCCGCGGCGCCGCGGGCTGGTGGTCGTCGTCTCGGACTTCCTCGGCGACCTGGACTGGGAGCGGCCGCTGCGGGGTCTGGGCGCGCGGCACGAGCTGCTGGCCATCGAGGTGGTCGACCCGCGCGAGCTGGAGCTGCCCGACGTCGGCCCGCTGACCGTCGTCGACCCGGAGACCGGGCAGACGCTCGAGGTGCCCACCGGCGACCCGCGCTTCCGCGCCCGCTTCGCCGAGGCCGCGGCCGAGCAGCGGCGGGCGATCGCCGCCTCGCTGCGCCGCGCCGGGGCCGGGCACCTCCAGCTGCGCACCGACCGCGACTGGGTGATGGACGTCGTCCGGTTCGTCGCCGACCGGCGGCGCGCCGGCAGCGGCGGGGCGTCCCGGTGAGCCCCCACCGCACCACGAGAGAGGCCCGCCCGTGAGTTTCCAGTCACCGCTGTGGCTGATCGCGCTCGTCCCCGTCGTCGCGCTGGCGGTGCTCTACGTCGTCCGCCAACTGCGCCGTCGGGTGTACGCGGCGCGGTTCTCCCAGACCGGGCTGGCGCAGAGCCTGCTGCCCAAGCGGGCCGGCTGGGTGCGGCACGTCGCGTTCGGCCTGACGCTGACCGCGCTGCTGGGGCTGGTGCTGTCGCTTGCGCAGCCGAGCACCGAGGTCCGGGTGCCGCGGGAGACCGCGACCGTCGTCCTCGCGCTGGACGTCTCGCTGTCGATGCAGGCCGAGGACATCGAGCCCAGCCGGTTCGAGGCGATGAAGGACGCCGCCAGCGACTTCGTCGACATCCTCCCGGAGCGGATCAACCTGGGACTGGTGTCGTTCTCCGGCACCGCCTCGACGCTGGTGGCGCCGACCACCGACCGCGAGCAGGTGCGCGGCGCGATCCAGAACCTGGAGCTGTCGGAGGCGACGGCGATCGGCGAGGCGATCTTCACCTCGCTCACCACGATCACCACGTTCCAGTCGACGCTCGACGTCGAGGACCCGGAGCAGCTGCCGCCGGCGCGGATCCTGCTGCTGTCCGACGGCTACAACACCGTCGGCCGGGAGAACACGCAGGCGATCGCGGCGGCGCAGGCGGCCGAGGTGCCGGTGTCGACGATCGCGTTCGGCACCGACTACGGCTCGATCGAGATCGGCGGCGAGGTGACGCCGGTGCCGATCGACCGCGACGCGCTGCGGCAGATCGCCGACGAGACCGGCGGGCAGTACAACGAGGCGCGCAGCCGCGCGGAGCTCGAGGCGGTCTACGACGACCTGGGCAGCCAGATCGGCTACACCACCGAGCCGCGGGACGTCTCCTACTGGTTCGTCCGCGTCGCCACGCTGCTGCTGGCCTGCGGCCTGGGCCTGGCGGCCTGGCGCCTGCAGCGCCTGTTCTGACCGGCGACGAGCCCGGGACCACGCGAGGTCCCGGGCCCGTCGTCCGTCGTACGGCCTCAGACGGTGAAGCCCCGCTGGCGGCGCACCAGCTTCTTCAGCATGAAGATCGTCTGCAGCACGGTGAGCAGGTAGAGGACCGGCCAGCCGATCGAGAGGATCGCCGACTGCACCCCGATGCTCTGCTGGCTCCACGCGAAGATCAGGACGGCGAAGGTCGCGGCGGCGCAGACCGCCGGCATGACGTAGGCCGACCCGCGACCCCGCTCCGCGGCCGCCTGGGCGGCCCAGTTGTCCTTCTCCACCCGGGCGAAGAACTGCACCCACGCGGTGACGAAGTGACCCATGCGGACCCACATGTACAGCTCCGCCGGCGCCACCAGCACGGCGTAGAAGATGTCGACCGCGCTCTTGTCGTGCATGGACAGCGCGATGCGGAGGTTGAGCAGCGTGGCCACGGCCGGCGGGATGAGCCACACCGGGTTGAACACGAACGCGTCGATGGACAGCGCCGCCGCGAGCAGGAGCAGGAAGCCCATGCGTGCGGCGATGTTGAAGACCATCGAGATGTTCTCGTACCAGCGCAGCCGCAGGTTCGGGTGGAGCGGCTGGCCCTTGCTGTCCCCGCGCTGACCCGGCCACAGCAGGTCGATGCCGCCGAAGTTCCACTTCACCTGCTGGCCGTGGAGGGCGCGCAGCGTGGTCATGGGGCCGACGAACGCGCGGGCCCGCGCGCTGATCTTGGTGCTGAAGCCGGCGTCCTTGATCTGCAGCGAGAGCTTGGAGTCCTCGACCTCCGAGTCGCGCACCCACGGCGCGGACTGGTGGTGGCGGTACATGACCGCCTCGAGCGCCCGGACGCTGAACAGGCTGCACTGGCCGCCGAGCACGGCCATGTTCCGGCCGCGGACGAGGTTGTCCATGTTGAAGCCGGCGAACTGGGCGCGCTGGCCGGCGACGAGGAACCTCGCCATCGCGCCGTGCACCTTGGACTTGTCGAAGGTGTAGACCGCCGAGAGCCCGCCGATGCGCGGGTCGGTGACCATCTCCTTCTCCAGCCACTCGACGCAGCGGCGGTCCAGCGTGGTGTCGCCGTCGACCCCGAGGATGTAGTCGTAGCCGCGGCTGACGTAGTAGCCGTAGTTGAGCGCGCCGACCTTCTTGTCGGGGTTCTCGCCGATGTCGTGGCTGAAGACCGTCGTCCGGTAGGTCTCGCCCTTGACCACCCGGGTGTGCTCGCCGACGAACTGCTCGACGATCTCCGGGGTGTCGTCGTCGGTGTTGTTGATGACCACGTGGATGACGTCCGGCGGCCGGGTCTGCGCCAGCAGCGAGGTGAGGACGTCGGCGATCGTCGACTCCTCGTTGTAGGCCGGGATGACGCAGCTGATGGTGGCGTGCCGGAGCTGCTCCTCGGCCTGCGGGCCGCCGAACTCCGCGGGCACCAGCGAGCTGATGTCGGGCACCTGCTGGCCCCCGCGGGCCAGGAGGTTCACGCGGTCGGTCGACCGCCGGTTGCCGTGGACGACGAGCTGGTTCACGAGGGGTCCTCCTGCAGGAGCGGCAGCTCGAGGGCGTCGAGCACGGTCTGGCGGAAGTAGCGCCCGGAGCCCGGCTCGGTCTCGACCAGGAGGTCGAACTGGACCGAGACGGTCAGCGCGTCCGCCGGGACCGCCGACCCCGGGAGACTGAGCGCGGTGGTGTAGCTGAAGGGCGGCATGAGGGCGAACTCGCCGCGGTCCTCGGCGGCGAGGGCACGGGTGGTGCCGTCGTCGGTGGTGGCCGCGAAGCGGGTGACCAGCACCTCGGTGTCGCCGTCGCCGCCCTCGACGTGCGCCGAGAGCTGGATCGTCTTGTCGTCCGCGGCGGTCCACGTGGCCGCCTGGTCGGCGGTCCAGTAGTCGACGACGACGGTGCGGTCGCCGGCCGGCAGCGTGCGGGTGAGCGAGCCGGCATCGAGGTCGCCGGCCGGACGGGCGGCCGTGGACGACGCGGCGGCGGTCCGGTCGGCGGGCTCGTCCAGCGGCTCGCGGGAGGGCTCGGCGGACGGCTGGGCGGACGGCGTGGCCTCGGTGGACTCGGCGGCGAGGCCCGGGCTCATGCTCACGTCGGGCCACTCGCAGCCGGTCAGCCCGGTGATCAGGGCCGCGCCCAAGGCGAACGCGGCCGCGCGGGATCGGGGTGTCGGTCGGGGCACGGTTCCCCCAGCAGGCGATGGTGGTCGCCGGGACCGGGCGCCGTTGCACACCCCCAGCAGTTGTCGCTGACGACGCTAGGAGCGGGGGTGCGGACGGACGAGGGCCTGTAACCCCGCGGGGGGAGACGTGCCACCGCCCGGAGGGGCGGACGCCTCCGGGCGGTGGCCGTGCGTGGTGAGCGGGGAGCGGCGGGCGCTACCTCGTCGGGTCGAGGACGAGCTTGCCGGTGGTGCGGCGGGACAGGATGTCCTGGTGCGCCTCGCGGACGGCGGTCAGCGGGTAGCGGCCGCCGCCGACCGGCTCGAGCGCGCCGTCGGCGGTGAGCTGGAGGAGCTCGGTCATGGCGTCGTCGAGCATGGCCGGGCGGCTGAAGCAGTGCGCCAGCCAGAAGCCGACGACCGCGCGGCTGGTGCCCATGAGCGCCGGCGCCTGCACCGGCCTCGGCGGGCGGCGGCCGGCCATGCCGTAGGCGACGAGCCGGCCGAACGGCGCCAGCGCGGAGAACGAGCCGTCGAAGACGTTGCCGCCGGTCATCTCCAGGACGACGTCGACCCGCTTGCCGCCGTTGGCCTCGCGCAGCGCGGCGGTGAAGGTCTTCGGGTCGTCGTCGGCCAGCGCCGGGTCGACGGTGGCGTCGGCGCCGAGCTCCTCGGCCAGCGCCCGCTTCTCCGGGCTGGAGGCGGTGGCGATGACCCGCCCGGCGCCCCAGCGCTTGGCCAGCTGGACGGCCAGCGAGCCGACCCCGCCGGCGCCGGCGATGACGACGACCGACTCGCCCGCGGCCAGGTGCGCGCTGGTGCGCAGCAGGTGCCAGGCGGTGGTGCCCTGCAGCACGAGGGCGAGGGCCTGCTCGTCGGTCACGGCGTCCGGCACCGGCCAGGTCAGCCGCGGGTTGGCGACCACCTTCTCCGCGTAGCCGCCGCCCTCGAGCAGGCCGACGACGCGCTCGCCGCCGCCCACCGGCCGGCCGACGAACTCCGCGCCCGGGATCAGCGGCAGCGTCTGCGGGGCGAGGTAGCTGTCCTCGGTCTGGTGGGTGTCGGCGTAGTTCACGCCGGCCGCGCTCACCTCGTAGAGCTGCTGGCCGTCGCCGGGGACGGGGTCGGGGAGGTCGACGACGTCGAGGACCTCGGGGCCGCCGAAGCGGGTGATCTGCACAGCGCGCATGCGGCCGAGGCTAGAGCGCGCCGCCGGCCGGCCGTGCTGTCGGTGCGCGGCCGGCCGGGGCCTCACGTCATCGGGCGGTCTGCGCCTCGCGGCGCGGGAGCACCCAGTCGGGCCGCACGTAGTGGCAGGTGTAGCCGTACGGGTGCTTCAGCAGGTAGTCCTGGTGCTCCTCCTCGGCCTCCCAGAACGGGCCGGCCGGCGACACCTCCGTCACGACCTTCCCGGGCCACAGACCCGAGGCGTCGACGTCGGCGATCGTGTCGACGGCGACGCGCCGCTGCTCCTCGCTCGTGTAGAAGATCGCAGAGCGGTAGCTCCGGCCGACGTCGTTGCCCTGCCGGTCGACCGTCGTCGGGTCGTGGATCTGGAAGAAGAACTCGAGGAGCTCCCGGTACGAGATCACGTCGGGGTCGAAGACGATCTCGACCGCCTCGGCGTGGTCCCCGTGGTTCCTGTACGTGGCGTTCGGGGTGTCCCCGCCGGAGTACCCGACGCGGCTCGAGAGCACCCCCGGGCGCTTGCGCAGCAGGTCCTGCGCACCCCAGAAGCAGCCGCCGGCGAGGATCGCGGTCTCGGTGGTCACGTGTGCCTCCCTCTGTGTCGAGCGTGTGGCTGAACACCGCGACCGGGGCCGGTCTTCCCACCGGCCCCGGACGGGGGCGGCGGTCAGGAGCGGATGAACTCGAGCAGGTCGGCGTTGATCGTCTCGGCCTGCGTCGTCGGCATGCCGTGCGGGAAGCCGGCGTAGGTCTTGAGCGTCCCGTTCTGGAGGAGCTCCGCGGACCGTGGCCCCGAGTTCGCGTACGGGACGACCTGGTCGTCGTCGCCGTGCATCACCAGGACCGGCACCGTGATCTTCTTGAGGTCGTCGGTGAAGTCGGTCTGGGAGAACGCGACGACGCCGTCGTGGTGGGCCTTCGCGCCGCCCATCATCCCCTGCCGCCACCAGTTCGCGATGATCGCCTCGGACGGCTCGGCGCCCGGCCGGTTGAACCCGTAGAACGGTCCCGACGGCAGGTCGCGGTAGAACCGGGACCGGTTGGTGGCGACCTGGGTCTGGATGTCGTCGAACACGCTCTTCGGCAGGCCACCGGGGTTGGCGTCGGTCTGCACCATGAGCGGCGGCACCGCGCTGATCAGCACGGCCTTCGCGACGCGCTCCTCGCCGTGCCGGCCGAGGTAGTGCGCGACCTCGCCCCCGCCGGTGGAGTGGCCGACGTGCACGGCGTCGTGCAGGTCGAGGTGGGCCGTCAGCGCGGCCAGGTCGTCGGCGTAGTGGTCCATGTCGTGGCCGTCGCCGGTCTGGGTCGAGCGGCCGTGCCCGCGCCGGTCGTGCGCGATGACGCGGTAGCCCCGGGCCAGGAAGAACATCATCTGCGCGTCCCAGTCGTCGGCCGACAGCGGCCAGCCGTGGCTGAAGACGATCGGCTGACCGGTGCCCCAGTCCTTGTAGAAGATCTCGGTGCCGTCGTCGGTCGTGATGGTGCCCATGTCGTGCCTCCGTCGGTCTCGCGGGGGTGGTCCGTCCGCAGGTGGGGAGCAGTTCGGGCGCGGCGTGAACCCAGCCGGAGTCGGTGGCCTGCGAGCGGCTGCTGTGGGGCGGTTCGGTGGACTCGGCGGTCGACGGGGTCGCGGCGTCGCCCGGTGCCACGGCCCTCCTGGGGTCGGTTCTCCGGCGGCCACAGGCTCGTGGGCGCGCGCACGCGAGCGCAACCCCCGTGGCGTACTGGCTCGTTCCGTTCCTCCGGACCGTCGGGGAGGGACGTCACGCGGCGGCCGGGACGACCACCTTGCCGGGCAGTCGACCAGGGTGGCCTCAGGTGACGGGCAGCGCGGCGAGCCGGGCGGCCAGCTCGGCGTTGCGGCGGAGGAACGGCGCCCACCCGGCCGGCGCGCGGGTCCCCGCGGAGGCGCGCGTGCAGGTCTCCTGGTCCCAGTGGCGCACCCGGCCGCCCCGGATGCGCAGCCGCACGAGCACCTCGCCCGTCCACCCGGTGACGTCGCCGTCGGCCTGCTCCTCCGGCGCGGTGACCCGCTGCGGCGCGACCACCCACTCGACGGCCTCGATCTCCTCCTGCAGCCGGGCCGCGGCCTCGTAGGCCTGCGCCGCGGCCGCGGCGTCCCGCCGGGCGCCCAGCGCCGCCAGCGCGGCGGCGACCGCTCCCGGCTCGCGGTCGAGCACGGCCGTGAGTGCGGCGGCGAGCTCCGGGAGCGAGGCGTCCTGCCCGCCCCGCAGCCGCGCCAGCTCGCGCTCGCCGGCGCTCCGGCCGGGGCCGGCGTGGGCGAGCGGGTACACGCGGTTCAGCCCGGAGACGGCCGACCGCACCCGGCGCCGGCCGAGGTAGGGGCCGAAGTGGCGCACTGCCGGTGCCGGCCGGGCGTCGTGGACCACGTCGAGGCGCGGCGCGTCCGCCGAGGGGTCCAGCCGGATCCGGACGGGGACCTCGAGACCCCCGGGGATCCGGTTCCACGGCGGCAGCGACCGCTCGAGCAGGTTGCGCTCGGCCCACGCGGCCTCGTGCACGGAGTCGCAGACCAGCGCCTCGATCCGGGCGACCCGGCCCACCATCCGCCGCAGGTGGCGGCGGTCGCGCAGGTCGCCCCAGTACGAGCCGACCCGCGAGCGCAGGGAGGTGGCGCGGCCGACGTACAGCACGCGCCCGGCGCCGTCCCGGAAGCGGTACACGCCCGGAGCGGCCGGCAGCACGGCGACGGCGTCCGGGCGGGCGGGCACGCGCCCATGGTGCGCACGCCGCCACCCCGCCCGACGCCGCCGGGCCCCACCCGCCCCGCGCGTCACACCCGCCCCGCCGGAGGTGGGGTGCCGGGCGACCGCACCGGGCGCCGGGCCGTTGCGCCGCTGTGGTTGGCTCGACGGTCGGAACGACCGAGGAGGCCCCCCATCCCCGCTGACCGCATCCTGGAGGCGGCGACGCGGATCGCCGACCTGCTGCTCGACGTCCAGACGACGGTGAACGCGCAGATCGACGCCACGCTCGCCGACCTGCTGCCCGGCGTCCAGCGGCAGGTGGGCGTCACGGCGGCGGACGGCGCCGACCTGTCCGGCCTGGTGAACGCCCGGATCACCGGCCTGAGCGTCGTCGTCACCCCCGCGGCGGTGGCCACCGTCGTCCCGCTGTCGCCGGAGTCGGCCGCCACGACGCGCGCCGCGCGGGCCGCGGTCACCGACGTCCTCACCGGCGCCGACGACCGCCTCGTCGTCATCGCCGGCCCCTGCTCGGTGCACGACCCCGTCGCCGCGCTCGAGTACGCCGCCTTCCTCGGCCGCATGCGGGCGCGGCACGGCGACGACCTCGAGATCCTCATGCGGACCTACACGGAGAAGCCGCGGACCGAGGTCGACTGGAAGGGGTTCGCCTACGACCCGTTCCTCGACGGGTCCAACCGGATCAGCGTCGGCCTGGTCGCCACCCGGATCCTCATGTGCCGCATCACCGGGCTGGGCGTGCCCGTCGCCGCCGAGCCGCTCAACGCGCTCACGCCGCAGTACGTCAACGGGCTGGTCACCTACAACGGCGTCGGCGCGCGCAACGTCACCGACCAGACCGCCCGCGAGCGGGTGTCGGGCTTCTCGTCCGTGGTCGGCTTCAAGAACTCGCCCGAGGGCAGCGTCGACTCCGCCATCCAGGCCGTCGTCACCGCGCGCGCCCCGCACGAGTTCCTCGGCGTCGACCACCACGGGGTCTCGGCGCAGCTGTCGACCACCGGCAACGACACCGGCCACGTCATCCTGCGCGGCACCACGGACGGCCCCAACTACTCGGCGGAGCACGTCGCCGAGGTGAAGCGGAAGCTCGCCGCGCGCGGGCTGCCCGAGGTGGTCGTCGTCGACGCCTCCCACGGCAACAGCCAGAAGGACCACCGGCGCCAGCCCGCGGTCGTGCACGACCTGGCCGAGCAGGTCGCCGGCGGGGAGCGGGCGATCCGCGGCGTGATGATCGAGAGCAACCTCGCCGAGGGCCGGCAGGACCTCGACCGCGAGCACCCCGAGCGGCTCGAGTACGGCGTGAGCGTCACCGACGCCTGCGTCGACCCGGCGACGACGGAGGCCCTGCTGGCCGAGCTGGCCGCCGCCGTCCGGTCCCGCCGCGGCACCGCCTGACCGCGCGCCGCCTGACCGCGCGCGCCGACGGGCCTGGCCGTCCCCGGCCCGGGCGGGCACCATCCCTGCTCACGGCGGGGCCCCCGGTCCTGCCCCGAGGACGGAGGTGGCCGGTGCGCGCAGGGACCGTCGACCGGATCGGCGTCGTGGGCGCCGGGATCGTGGGCCTGGCGGTCGCGCGCCGGCTGGCCGAGCTCCGGCCCGACGTGCACGTCACGGTGGTGGACAAGGAGGACGACGTCGCCGTCCACCAGACCGGCCACAACAGCGGCGTGGTGCACGCCGGCCTCTACTACGCGCCCGGCTCGCTCAAGGCGCGGCTGTGCACCCGCGGGCGCGGCCTGCTGCGCGAGTTCTGCGCCGAGCACGGCCTCGCCTACGACGAGTGCGGCAAGCTCGTCGTCGCCCGCCGGGACGACGAGCTGCCCGCCCTGGACGAGATCGAGCGGCGGGCCACCGCGAACGGCGTGCCCGGCCTGCGCCGGCTGTCCGCCGAGGGGCTGCGGGAGGTGGAGCCGGAGGCGGCCGGCGTGGCGGCGCTGCACTCGCCGCACACCGCGATCGTCGACTTCCGCGCCGTCGCCCGCGCCATGGCCGGCGACCTGCGGGACAAGGGCCACGACGTGCGGCTCGGCTTCGAGGTCACCGCGGTGCTGCCGCAGGTCGGCGGGGGAGTGGTGGTGTCCTCCGGCCGCGAGGCGTTCGCCGTCGACCGGCTCGTGGTCTGCGCCGGGCTGCAGAGCGACACGGTCTCCCGGCTGGCCGGCGACGACGCAGGGCCGGCGATCGTGCCGTTCCGCGGCGAGTACCACCGCCTGGTGCCCGAGCGCGAGCACCTGGTCCGCGGGCTGATCTACCCGGTGCCCGACCCCCGGTACCCGTTCCTCGGCGTGCACTTCACCCGCCGGGTCGGCGGCGGGGTCGACGTCGGGCCCAACGCCGTGCTGGCCCTCGCCCGCGAGGGCTACCGGCGCCGCGACGTCCGGCCCGCCGAGCTGCTGCGGACGCTCACCTGGCCCGGCATGCGCCCGCTGGCCCGGCAGCACTGGCGGATGGGCGTGGCCGAGTTCCGCGGGTCGCTGTCGCGCCGGGTGTTCCTCGCCGCCGCGCGGGAGTTCGTGCCCGCCCTGACCGACGACGACGTGGTGCGCGCGCCTGCCGGCGTCCGCGCCCAGGCCGTCGACCGGGACGGCACCCTGGTCGACGACTTCCGGGTCCACCGGCTCGGCCCGGTCGTCACCGTCCGCAACGCGCCCTCGCCGGCGGCCACCTCCTCGCTGGCGATCGGCGAGCACGTGGCCGAGCGGGTCCTCGCCGACGACGGGGACTGACCGGTCAGTCCCGCTGCCGCGGGCCGCCGGCCGGCGCGGGCGGGGCGGCCGGCAGCAGGAACCCGGCCGAGGCGAGGGCCAGGCAGGTCGAGCAGAGCAGGGCGAGCCCGTCGTGCGGGCACGCGGCCCGCCGGTTCGCCGCCTCCAGCCGGTGCACCAGCCAGCGCGCCCACACCCGCTCCCACCGGGACGCCACGACCCCGCCCTCCCTCAGCGCCCGGGGGCCACCGGCGGCGCGGCCTCGGCGACCACCCCGGGCAGCACGGGGAGTGCGACCCCGGCCGGCCGGCGCCACGGCCCGCGGAAGAACAGGACGGCGACCCCGAACAGCGCCATCGCGCCGAGGGACACGACCATCCAGGTGCGCCAGTCGGCCGCGTCGACCACCCGTGGGGCCACCAGCAGGACGACGACCGCCATGGCCTTGCTGAGGAAGGAGAACAGGCCCCACGCGGTGCCCTGCAGCCGCGGGTCGACGTCCTCGGCGTTCTCCGAGTAGTTCGCCATCCACGGCCCGTAGGCCACGCCCAGGCCGGCGCCGAGCAGCACCCCGGTGACCATCAGCGCCGTCCAGGACACCCCGGCCGGGTCGGCCATCAGCCGGATCAGCACGACGCCGCACGCCAGCGCGACCAGCGTGCCGCCGAGGGAGAACGGGCGGCGCAGCTGCAGCCGGTCCGACAGCCGCCCGGCCGCCACCAGCGTGCCGAGGTTGAGCACCCAGAACAGCATCATCACCTGGGACGCCTGCGCCGTGGTCAGCGCGAACGTGTCCACCAGCATCGTCTGGCCGTACAGCGCCAGCGTCAGGTAGGTGACCAGCCAGCAGGCGATGCCCAGGCAGTGCGCCCACACCGCGGCCGACCGCAGCAGGTCGCCGGGGCGGGCCGGGCGGGCGTCGTCGGCGACGCCGAGGGCGCGCTGCTCGCTCTGCAGGATGCTCGCCCGCAGCGTGGGGGACAGCTCCGCGATGTTGGCGGCGATGACCAGCGAGACGACGAGCGAGACGCCGCCCATGAGCCAGAACTGCGACCGCCAGCTGTCGTCGAACGCGGCCAGCGTCGCGCCGGCGATCGCCGCGGCGAGGAAGTTCGCGCCCACCGGCCCCCAGGTCCAGAACGCGAACGCCGTCGCCCGGCCCATCCGCGGGGAGAAGTCCCGCACCAGCGGGGCGGTGCTGGCGATGGCCACGCCGTCGACGAAGGACAGCACGGTGCGGGCGACCAGCAGCTGCGTCGGCGTCTGCACCAGCGTCGTGGCCACGCACAGCAGCGAGGTGAGCAGCATGAGCGGCACCAGCAGCCGGACCCGGCCGACGGAGTCGGTGAGCCGCCCGCCGATCAGCCCGGCGACGGCGCCGGCGAGCATCGCGGTGGCCGAGATGCCGCCGTAGGCCGCCAGGCTCATCCCGAGGTCGTCGAGCAGCAGCGGCACGACCGGGGCGATCTGCGCCTCGAACGAGCAGATCAGGCTGGCGAGGACCGCCATCGCGAGGATCCGCCGGCGGCGGCGCCCGGTCGGGTACGTGTCGAGCCGGCGGACGTAGGAGCGGGGCACGGCGCCTCCTCCGGCACGACGTCGTCGGCGCGCCTCAGGCCGGTCGGACCCCGCCGCGGACCGCGGCGGGACGTCCCGGGAGTGCTCCGTTCCGGAACGCGGGGAGACACTCGGGCAGGACCCGGAGTGTTGTCAAGGTCACACCCGCGCGCCGGTCAGCGGGGGCCGAGCGGGCGCACCGTCCCCTCCTGCGCGACGGTGAGCACCAGCCGGCCGGACCGGTCGAACAGCCGGCCGGCGCACATCGCCCGCCCGCCGTCGGCCCAGGTGCTCTCCTGGTCGTAGTAGAGCCACTCGCCGGGGCGGGCCAGGCGGTGGAACCACACCGCGTGGTCCAGGCTCGCCGCCGCGACGTCGGGGGCGCCCATCACCCTCCGGTGCGGCGCGAGCGCGGTGGACAGCAGCAGCACGTCGGAGACGTAGGCCAGGGTGGCCGCGCGCACCAGCGGCCCGTCGGGCAGGTCCTCGCGCGAGCGCACCCAGAACCGCTGGCGCGGTTCCGCCGCCTCGCCGCGCGCGGCGGCCTGCCGGGGCAGCTCGCCGTCCAGGCGGAACTCCAGCGGGTGCCGGTCGGCCAGCCGGTCGAGCCACGCGCGCAGCAGGCCCTCCGCGCCGGCGCCGGCCTCGAGCGGGCCGGGCAGTTCCTCCGGCGGCGGGGCGTCCGGCCGCGCGGACTGGTGGGCGAAGCCGGGCTCGGGCCGGTGGAAGGACGCGGTGAGCTCCAGGGTCGTCCGGCCGCGCTGCCGCGCCCGCACCCGGCGGGTGGCGTAGCTGCCGCCGTCGCGCACCCGCTCGACGGCGTAGCCGGTGGGCTCGGCGGCCTCCCCGGCGCGCAGGAAGTACGCGTGCAGCGAGTGGACCGCCCGGTCCTCCGGCACGGTCCGCCCGGCGGCGACCAGCGCCTGGGCGACGACCGCGCCGCCGAAGGCCCGCTCGGGGGAGGCGCGCCGCGGACCGGCCGCGAAGGCGTCCGGACCGTCCGGCCGCAGGTCGAGCAGCTCGGCCAGCCCACCGGTCACGTCGCCTCCCGACCCCTTGACGGCGCGAATTGAACCACTGTTCGATTCGTGACGTGGGTCGCACTCCGGGCGCCACCGCGGCGGGCACGCGCGAGCGGCTGCTGCGCGCGGCCGCCGACGTCTTCGCCCGGCGGGGCTACGAGGGCACGCGCGTGTCCGAGGTGGCCGACGCGGCCGGGCTGAGCAACGGCGCCCTCTACGCCTACTTCGGCTCCAAGGCCGCCCTGCTCGTCGACGCGCTGCACGTGCACGGCCGCCGGCTGCTCGCCGACCTCGTCGCCGCCGACCCCGGCCGCTCGGTCGCCGACCTGCTGCTGGCCAGCGGGCGCACGCTGCGCCGCCGCCGGGACCCCGACGGCGACCTGCTGGTCGAGGCGCTGGTCGCCGCCCGCCGCGACGACGACGCCGCCGGCCCGGTGCGCGACTACGTGCAGGAGCGCGCCGCGTGGCTGGCCGGGCTGGTCCGCCGCGGCCAGGACGACGGCGAGATCGACTCCGCGCTGTCCCCGCGCGCGGTCGCCCACCTGTGCCTGTCGCTGGCCGTCGGCACCGCGCTGGTCGGCCCCGACGTGGACCCGGTCGACGACGGGGAGTGGACGGCGCTGCTCGCCCGCCTCGTCGCCGGACTCGCACCGCAGGAACCGCCCGCCCGAGGAACGGAGAGCCGCCCGTGAGGATCTCGATCGACCCGTCGCTGTGCCAGGGGCACGGCCGCTGCTACGACCTCGCCCCCGACCTGTTCGGCGCCGACGACGAGGGCTACTCGACCCTCCTCGTCCCCGGCGGGGAGGTGCCGGCCGGGCTCGAGGACGACGCGCAGCTCGCCGCCGACAACTGCCCCGAGGCCGCCGTGCTCGTGCTCGAGCAGGAGCCGGCGCGGTGACCGTCGACGACCGCTCCTTCGCCGACGCCAGCACCCTGCGCTCGGACCCGGCCCTCGGCACGTTCAGCGACGTGCGCAGCGGACCGGTCGAGGACTGGGCCACCGACTTCTCGCACACCGAGGAGGAGTGGGCGCAGGGCGCCATCGGCATCTGGGACGACCTGCGGCAGCGCTGCCCGATCGCGCACACCGAGCGGTTCGGCGGGGCGTGGCTGCCCACCCGCTACGAGGACGTCGCCGCCGTCGCCTACGACACCGAGCACTTCTCCTCCCGCGCGATCATCGCGGGCAACTTCCGGCCGCCGCGGGCGCTCGCCCCGGTCGGCGGCACCCCGCCGATCTCCTCGGACCCGCCGTTCCACCACGACGCGCGCAAGCTGCTGCTGCCGGCGTTCACCAAGTCCGCGGTCGGCCGGCAGGAGGAGAGCACGCGGGCGTTCTGCCACTCGCTGGTCGACGCCCTGGAGGGCCGGGACGTCGTCGACGCCGCCGCCGACTACGCCCAGCACATCCCTGTGCGGGTCATCGCCGACATGCTCGGGTTCCCGCCCGAGGACGGCCCGCGGTTCCGGCAGTTCGTCGAGAACGCGCTGGAGGGCATCGACCTGCCGCCCGAGGAGCGCCTCGCCCGCAGCAGCCACCTGTTCGAGTACCTGCTCGCGCAGATCCAGGACCACCTCGAGCACCCGCGCGAGGACCTGACCACCTACCTGCTCGAGGCCGAGCTGTACGGCCGCCGGCTCGAGCCCGCGCACGTCGCCGGGACGATGGCGCTGCTGCTCATCGCCGGCATCGACACCACCTGGAGCGCGATCGGCGCCTCGCTGTGGCACCTCGCCGGGCACCCCGAGGACCGGCACCGGCTGGTCGCCGAGCCGGGGCTGCGGCCCACCGCCGTCGAGGAGTTCCTCCGCGCCTACGCCCCGGTCACCATGGCGCGGCTGGTCAAGGAGGACGTGACCTGGCGCGGCGTGGAGATGAGGGCCGAGGACTGGGTGCTGCTGTCCTTCCCGGCCGCCAACCGCGACCCCGCCCAGTTCGAGCGGGCCGACGAGGTGGTCATCGACCGGCAGGTGAACCGGCACGCCGCCTTCGGCCTGGGCATCCACCGCTGCGTCGGGTCGCACCTGGCGCGGATGGAGATGCGGGTGGCGCTCGACGTCTGGCTCGACCGGGTGCCCGAGTTCTCCCTCGCCGACCCGGCCGGGGTGCGGTGGTCGACCGGCCAGATCCGCGGCCCCCGCGCGCTGCCGCTCCGCATCGGCTGAGGCCGGCGTCCGGCCCTCGGCACCGCCGTCGCGGCTCAGACCTCGACGGCGGTGCCGCAGACGCCGCACACCTCGAGCCGCCGGCGTCCCCACCGGGCGACCGGCACGAAGAACACGCTCAGCTGGCGGAACTGCCGCACCCGCGCCCACCGGGTGGTGTTGCCGCACCGCGGGCAGGTGCGCACCGCCCCCGGGCCGAGGTCCTTCTGCCGCGTGCCGAACCCGAAGAGGAGGAACACCCGGCCAGCCTAGGTCGGTCCCGGCGCGCGGGAGCCGCGCCGGCCGGGCCGTGGGACCGTGGAGGGATGGTCCGGGTCGGTCTGGTGCTGGGTGGCGGCGGCGTGGTCGGGCAGGCCTACCACGCGGGCGTGCTGGCGGTGCTGCAGCACGACGTCGGCTTCGACGCGCGCACCGCGGACGTCGTCGTCGGGACCTCCGCGGGGTCGATCACCGGCACCCTGCTGCGGGCCGGCGTCTCGCCGGAGGACCTCGCCGCGTGGACGGTCAAGGCGCCGCTGTCCGGCGACGACGACGTGCTGCGCGCCATCGCCGCGACCCCCGTCCCCGAGCTCGCGCCCTTCCGCCCGCTCGACGTGCTCCGCCGGCCGATGCGCGTGCCCGGCCCGCACCTGGTCGCCCGCGCCCTGGCCCGCCCGTGGCGGTTCCGCCCGCTGACCGCCGGCATGACGCTGCTCGCGGCGGGCCGGCACGACATCGTGTCCCAGCTGGGCGCCCTGAGGGAGGTCGAGGGGCCGACCTGGCCGGAGCGCGACCTGTGGATCACCGCCGTGCGCCGGCGGGACGGGCGCCGCGTCGTCTTCGGCCGGCCCGGGGCGCCGCCGGCCCCGGTGCACCTGGCGGTCGGCGCGTCCTGCGCGGTGCCCGGCTACTTCGCCCCCGTGCAGATCGGCCGGCACGCCTACGTCGACGGCGGGGTGCACTCCGCGACCAACGCCGCGGTGCTGCGCCGCGCCGGGGTGGACGTCGTCGTCGTGCTGGCGCCGATGAGCGGGTCGCCGGGCTGGCGCCAGGACTTCACCGCCGCCATGCGCCGGTACTCCCAGCGGCAGCTGGACCGGGAGGTGCGGGCCCTGCGCGGGGCTGGGATCCGGACCGTCGTGTTCACCCCCGGCGCGGCCGAGCAGGAGGTCATGGGCGCGGACTTCATGTCCGGCGAGCGCGTCGACGAGGTGCTGCAGCAGTCGTTCTTCCAGGCCGGCGTGCACGCCGCGACGCCCGAGGTGGCCGCCGTGCTGCGGGAGGCCTCCGACCGCGACCCGGTGTGACCTGCGCCCAGCGACTAGGTTCGGCACCTGACAACGTCGCCGGGGGCCAGGGGGTCGAGCGTGGGCAGGTCGGTGCTGGTGACCGGCGGCAACCGGGGGATCGGGCTGGCGATCGCCCGCTCCTTCGCCGAGCAGGGCGACTCGGTGGCGGTCACCCACCGCGGCAGCGGCGCCCCCGACGGGCTGTTCGGCGTGCAGTGCGACGTCACCGACGCCGCGGCCGTCGACCGGGCGTTCACCGAGGTCGAGGAGCAGCAGGGCCCGGTCGAGGTGCTGGTGAGCAACGCCGGCATCACCCGCGACGGGCTGCTCATGCGGATGAAGGAGGACGACTTCACCGACGTCCTCGACGCCAACCTCACCGCCGCCTACCGGGTGGCCAAGCGCGCCTCGGCGAAGATGGTGCGCGCCCGGTTCGGCCGCATGGTGTTCGTCAGCTCCGTCGTCGGGCTGCTCGGCTCGGCCGGCCAGACCAACTACGCGGCGAGCAAGGCGGGCCTGGTGGGCCTGGCCCGCTCGATCGCCCGCGAGCTCGGCAGCCGCAACGTCACCGCGAACGTCGTCGCGCCCGGGTTCGTGCGCACCGACATGACCGCGGAGCTGCCGGAGAAGCGGCAGCAGGAGATCCTCGGGCAGGTGCCGCTGGGCCGGTACGCCGAGGCCGACGAGATCGCCGCCGTCGTCCGATTCCTCGCGAGCGACGCGGCCGGATACGTCACCGGGGCGGTCGTCCCGGTCGACGGCGGACTGGGGATGGGGCACTGATGAGCGGCATTCTCGAGGGCAAGAAGGTCCTCGTCACCGGCGTGCTGACCGAGGCGTCGATCGCCTTCGCCACCGCGCGGATCGCGCAGGAGCAGGGCGCCACGGTCGTGCTGTCCAACTTCGGGCGCGCGCTGTCGCTGTGCCAGCGGATCGCCAAGCGGCTGCCGCAGGAGGCGCCGGTCGTCCAGCTCGACGTGACCGACACCGAGCACCTGGCCTCGCTCGCCGACCGGCTGCGCGAGGCCGGCCTCGACACCCTCGACGGCGTCGTGCACTCCATCGGCTTCGCGCCGCAGGAGGCGATGGGGGAGGGCTTCCCCGAGGTCGCCTGGGAGCACGCCGCGACCGCGTTCCAGGTGTCGTCCTGGTCCTACGCCTCGCTCGTCCAGGCCTGCCGGCCGCTGCTGGCCAACCCGTCCTCGGTCGTCGGGCTCACCTTCGACGCGTCCGTCGCCTGGCCGGTCTACGGCTGGATGGGCGCGGCCAAGGCGGCCCTGGAGTCGGTCAGCCGCTACGTCGCCCGCGAGCTCGGCCCCGACGGCGTGCGGTCCAACATCGTCGCCGCCGGCCCGCTGCGCAGCATGGCCATGAAGTCCATCCCCGGCAGCGCCCAGTTCGAGGAGGCGTGGGAGGGCCGCGCCCCGCTGGGCTGGTCGGTCACCGACACCGAGCCCGCCGGCAAGGCCGTCGTCGCCCTGCTGTCGGACTGGTTCCCCGCCACCACCGGCGAGATCGTGCACGTCGACGGCGGGTTCCACGCCGTCGGCGTGTGAACGGTCACAGAGCCACGCCGTCGGCGTCCGACCGCATCCGATCCGCCCCGTAGCACCGAAGGACGTCCGTGCCCCGCGCCACCGTCGACATCAACCCCGGCCAGCGTCCCGACGAGGACCCCTCCCTGGCCGTCCGCAACAACGGGGGGACGCCGCCCGCGGCGGCGCCCGCTCCGGCCGGCCGCCGCGAGGCGCTGCTGGTCCTGTCCTTCGGCGGCCCCCGCGGCCACGACGACGTCATGCCGTTCTTGGAGAACGTCACCCGCGGCCGCGGCGTCCCGCGCGAGCGGCTGCTCGACGTCGCCGAGCACTACCACCACTTCGGCGGCGTGAGCCCGATCAACGAGCAGAACGAGGCGCTGGTCGCCGCGGTCCGCGAGGACCTCGCCGCCAACGGCGTCGACCTGCCGGTCTACTGGGGCAACCGCAACTGGGACCCCTACGTCGAGGACGTCTGGCAGCAGATGACCGACGACGGGATCGAGCACGTCTACGTGCTGGCGACGTCGGCCTACGCCTCCTACTCCGGGTGCCGTCAGTACCACGAGGACGTCGCGCGGGCCCGGATCGCCACCGGCGGCGGCCCGACGGCGGAGAAGCTGCCGCACTACTTCGACACCCCCGGCTTCGTGCGCGCCAACGCCGACGCCCTCGCCGCCGCGCTCGCGCGGCTGCCCGGGGAGCACCGGGCCACCGCGCGCCTGGTGGCCACCGCGCACTCGATCCCCGACGCGATGGCCGACGTCGCCGGCCCCGACGGGCACGCCTACGAGGCGGAGCTCCTGGCCGCCGCGCGCGCCGTCGTCGACGCCGTCGAGCCGGGCCGCGACTTCGACCTGGTCTGGCAGTCCCGCAGCGGCCCGCCGTCGGTGCCGTGGCTGGAGCCCGACGTCAACGACCACCTGCGCGCGCTGCACGAGAACGGCGAGACGGCGGTCGTGCTGTTCCCGATCGGGTTCGTCAGCGACCACCTCGAGGTGATCTGGGACCTCGACAACGAGGCAGAGGAGACCGCCGGGGAGCTCGGGCTGGCGTTCGTCCGGGCCGGGACGGCGGGCACCCACCCGGCGTTCGTCGCGATGGTCCGCGAGCTGCTCGAGGAGCGGCGCGCGGGCGGCGAGCCGCGGCTGGGCACCAACTGCCCCGCGGCGTGCTGTTTCGTCCAGCGGCCGGCCCGCCCGGCCGTTGACGGGGCGCCCGCCCGCGAGTAGACCGTCGGGCCACCGGGGGCCGGACGAGGACGGTGGGCCGTGGTCGAGGTCGCTCCCGCCAACGCCGCGCAGCTGCAGGCGTGGGACGGCGCGCAGGGCGCGTACTGGGCCGCGCAGGCCGACCGCTTCGACCGGTCGGTCGCCCGCTACGACGCCGCCTTCCTCGCCGCGGCCGGCCTGCGGCCGGGGGACCGGGTCCTCGACGTCGGCTGCGGCACCGGCCGGACGACGCGGGAGGCCGCCCGCCGCACCGGGTCCGCGCTCGGGGTGGACCTGTCCTCGGCGATGCTCGAGGTCGCCCGCCGCCGCGCCGCCGAGGAGGGACTGACCGGCGCCCGGTTCGAGCAGGCCGACGCCCAGGTCGCCGCCTTCCCGCCGGCCGCGTTCGACGTGGCGATCAGCCGGACCGGCGCGATGTTCTTCGCCGACCCGGTGGCCGCGCTGGCCAACGTCGGCCGGGCGCTCGTGCCCGGCGGCCGGCTGGTCCTGCTCGTGTGGCAGGCGGCCGAGGCCAACGAGTGGATCACCGAGATCACGGGGGCGCTGGCCGCCGGCCGAACGCTGCCGTCCCCGCCGCCGGGCGCGCCGGGCCCGTTCTCCTTCGCCGACCCGGCGCGGATCCGCGCGGTGCTCACCGCGGCGGGTCACCGTCAGGTGGAGGTCGAGGGTCTGGCCGAGCCGGAGTGGTGGGGTGCCGACGCCGACGAGGCACTGACCTTCGTCCTCGGCCTCGCCGGCTGGCTGCTCGACGGGCTGGACCCGCCCGCCCGGGACCGCGCGGTGGCCGACCTGCGGCGCCGGCTCGAGGCCCACGCCGGGCCCGACGGCGTCGAGCTCGGCTCCGCGGCCTGGCTGGTCACCGCCCGCCGCGCCTAGCGCCGGGCCGGGGCCTGGCGCCAGACGGGCGCGATCCGCCGGGTGTAGCCGCGGCCGAACACCCGGGACAGCAGGGCGGTGACCGGCGCCGGGACCGTGCCGCGCAGGGCCGCCCGGTCGCCGTCGGTGATGCCGTCGGTGAGCCAGGCGAAGAACGAGCCCGCGTCGCCGGGGGAGGTGTGCCGCAGCCGCCCGGTGACCGCCCGCCACTCGGCGGTGCCCTCGTGCTCGCGCAGCAGCGGCTCGAGCGCGGCCTCCTCGTGGTCGAGGTGACCGACCACCACCTCGCGGGTGCGGGCGACGGCGGCGCGGGCGTCGCGGGCGTCGGCGGCGGACCCGGTGCGGGCCAGCGCCGCCAGCGCGTCCCCGGTGTCCGCGAGCGCCGCCGCCATCGCCGCGTGCTCGGTCTCCATCTCCGCGAGCAGGTCCCGGCCGACGCCGGTGCCCTCGAGGAACGGCCAGACGTGGGCGTCCTCGCCCTCGTGGTGGTGGGTGAGCTCGCGGCGGAGGTTGGCGAACGCCCGCTCGAGCTGCCGCGCCCGCTCCCGGTCGCCGTCGCGCCAGGGGTCCAGGGCGGCGGCCAGCCGGGTGAGGTCGCGGCGCACGGCGTTGTGGATCAGGCCGTTCATGGTCGGCACCGTCATGGCGGCGGACCGTAGCGGCGGCGGCCCGCCCGGAGTGCCGCTACGGGCGCGGGACCACGTTGTAGGCGGCGACGGTCGCCTCGCGGACGGCGGTGGCCAGCGGGCGCAGCGCCTCGTCGCGGGCGGCGGCCTGGCCGTGGGTGACCGCGCCGCCGGGGGCGTCGGTGAGCGCCAGGTCCAGCACCCGCGCCAGCCGCTGCGCCCGGGCGAGCACCGAGGAGGCCAGCGGGTCGGTGTCCGGCGGCAGCTCCGGGGCGCGGGCGCTGCCCAGCCCGGCCAGCAGCGCCGGCACCTCGGGGTTCCAGCGGGCCAGGTCCAGGGCGGCGAGGGTGCGGGCGGCGTCGCCGACGGCGAGGTCCAGCGCCCCCGAGACCGCGCGCAGCGAGCCCTCGACCGGCGGCGGCGCGGGCGGGACGCCGGTCAGGTCGACCGCCGTCCACGCGGTGACCTCCGGGCCGAGGTCCTCCGGCACCAGCGCGACGGCGTCGCCGACCGCCACCTGCCCCGCCTCCAGCGCCAGCGCGGCCAGGCCCGGCGCGGACGGCACGCCCCGGACGTCGCCGGGCACCGGCAGCACCAGCCGCAGCCGCCGCTCGCCCAGGCCGCGCAGCGCGGTCAGCGCCCAGCCGAGGGGGACGGCGCCGGCGGTACCGGGCAGGCCGGTGACGCGATGGGCACGGTCGTCGGTCAGCGCGTCGAGCGCGTCGTCGTAGGAGGCGCGGCCGGACAGCCACGCGGTCGCCCAGACGGCGAACCGGCCCGCGGGGAGGTCGTGGAGCACCCAGCGAGGCTACGTCGGCCGCGATCCGGGGGCCCGGAGACGGCCGGTGGTCTGGGAGACTGGGGACGTGGCTGCGTGGGTGCTCTGGCTGGTCGCCTCGGGCCTGTTCGTCGCGGGCGAGGTGGCCAGCCTCGACCTGGTCCTGCTGATGTTCGCCGGCGGCGCGCTGGGCGGGGCCGTGGTGGCGCTGGCGGGCGGGTCGCTCGCCTTCCAGATCGTGGCGTTCATCGCCGTCTCGGTGTTCCTACTGGCGAGCGTGCGGCCCGCGGCGAAGGCGCACCTGGAGAGCCGGACGCCCCGGCACGTCGACGGCGTGCAGGCCCTCGTCGGCCGCACCGCCACGGTGACCCGCGAGGTCGGTCGTTCCAGTGGCCGCATCCGGGTGGGCGCCGACGAGTGGACCGCCCGCACCGACTACGGCGACGGCACCTTCCCCGTCGGCGCCACGGTGCGGATCATGCAGGTCGACGGGGCGACCGCCGTGGTCGGCGAGGCGCTCGAGCTCTGAGCCCCGCGCGCCGGGGCAGTGACCCCGGGTGCCACCCCGGGGGATGATCACAGCGGGACCCGACCCGAGGAGTGCCGCCGTGACCCCTGCCCTGATCGCACTGATCGTCGTCGCCCTGCTGGTGGTGCTCGTCGTCGCGAAGAGCGTGACGATCGTCCCGCAGGCCCAGGCCAAGGTGGTGGAACGGCTCGGCCGTTACAGCCGCACGCTCTCCCCGGGCCTGTCGCTGCTCGTGCCGTTCGTCGACCGGGTGCGCGCGACGGTCGACCTGCGCGAGCAGGTCGTCTCGTTCCCGCCCCAGCCGGTGATCACCGCCGACAACCTGCAGGTCGGCATCGACACCGTCGTCTACTTCCAGGTCACCGACCCCCGGCTGGCGGTGTACGGCATCGCCAACTACATCACCGGCATGGAGCAGCTGA
The DNA here is from genome assembly GCF_054050375.1 of Geodermatophilus sp. SYSU D00879. NCBI lineage: Bacteria > Bacillati > Actinomycetota > Actinomycetes > Geodermatophilales > Geodermatophilaceae > Geodermatophilus > Geodermatophilus sp. SYSU D00879. The sequence continues at coordinate 181,685 of NZ_JBJGZF010000008.1, read as the reverse complement.
CCACGACGACGCTGCGCAACGTCGTCGGCGGGCTGAACCTCGAGCAGTCCCTGACCGGCCGCGACGGCATCAACAGTCAGCTGCGCGAGGTGCTCGACGGCACCACCGGCCCGTGGGGGCTGCGGGTGGCGCGGGTGGAGATCAAGGCGATCGACCCGCCGCCGTCGATCCGCGACTCCATGGAGAAGCAGCTGCGCGCCGACCGCGACAAGCGGGCGATCATCCTGCAGGCCGAGGGCGCCCGGCAGTCGGCGATCACCACCGCCGAGGGGCAGAAGGCCGCCGCGATCCTGTCGGCCGAGGGGAAGAAGCAGTCCGCGATCCTCGAGGCGGAGGCGGAGCGGCAGAGCCGGATCCTGCGGGCCGAGGGCGAGCGGGCGGCGCTGTACCTGCAGGCGCAGGGGCAGGCCAAGTCGATCGAGACGGTGTTCCGGGCGATCCACGAGGGCCGGCCCGACCAGGGCGTGCTGGCCTACCAGTACCTGCAGACGCTGCCGCGGATCGCGCAGGGCGACGCGAACAAGATGTGGATCGTCCCCAGCGAGTTCAGCCGCGCGCTGGAGGGCCTGGCGAAGCTCGGCGGCGCCGACGGCGACGGCCGGTCGTTCCTCGACGTCCCGCCGCCCGCCGACGGGGCCCCCGCCGGCGGCGGGCTGGACACCAGCGGCTGGTTCGAGTCGCAGCTGCCGCCGGCCGCCGAGCAGCCGGAGGCGAAGATCGAGCTGCACAGCATCGCCGACGCCGGACCGGCCCTGCCGGCCCCCGAGCTGCCGCCCACGACGTCGCTGGCGCGGGCGGCGGAGGAGGAGGCCACCCACGGGACCCCCGACGCCGGGCGGCCGCAGGGCTGACCCGGGCGACCGGGACGGCCGCTCCGCGGGGGTCTCGCTCAGTCCTTGAGCAGGCCCTCGCGGAGCTTGGCCAGGGTCTGGCTCAGCAGCCGGGACACGTGCATCTGGGAGATGCCGATGTCGGCGGCGATCTGCGACTGGGTCATGTTCCCGAAGAACCGCAGGATGAGGATGCGGCGCTCGCGGGCGGGGATGGTGGCCAGGAGCGGCTGCAGCGACTCGCGGTACTCCACGCCCTCCAGCGCCGCGTCCTCCTCGCCGAGGGTGGCCGCGAGCGTGGGGGAGTCGTCCTCGCCGGAGAGCCGCTCGTCGAGCGAGCTGCTGCGGTAGGCGTTGGCCACCGCCAGGCCCTCGAGGACCTCCTCGCGCGGGATGCCCAGGTGCTCGGCCAGCTCCGACGGCGTCGGGGCGCGGCCGTTCTTCTGTGCCAGCTCGCCGACGGCGGAGTTCAGCGACAGGTGGAGCTCCTGCAGCCGCCGCGGCACCCGCACGGACCAGCCCTGGTCGCGGAAGTGCCGCTTGATCTCCCCGGTGATGGTGGGGACGGCGAAGGAGAGGAACTCCACCCCGCGCGTCGGGTCGAACCGGTCGATCGCCGCGATCAGGCCCAGCGTGCCGACCTGCAGGAGGTCGTCGAACGGCTCGCCGCGGTTGCTGAACCGGCGGGCGAAGTGGCGGACGAGGGGCAGGTGCTCCTCGACCAGGATCTCGCGCAGCCGCTCCCGCCGCGGGTCGTCCTTCTCCAGCGTGGCCAGCTCGGCGAACAGCGGCGCGGTCCGCTCGGCGCGCCGCCGGTTGTCCGAGACCGGCGCGCTGTCGCCCTCGCGGGCACCGGCGGTCCGGGCGGCGCCGGGCCCGGCGCCGTCCTCGCTGTCGGCGTCCTCGTCCTCGGTGTCCTCGGTGTCCTCGCTGTCGGTGTCCTCGGCCTCGACGTCCTCGGCCCGGTCGGCCGGGTCCGGGGAGCTCACCGGCGGATCGTCGTGCAGGGCGTCCTCCTCGACGGAGGCCCGGGGACCGGCGGTCGCCGGCGTCACGGGGCCACCGAGTCGTCGCTGCCCGCGGAGCCGACCAGCTGCGCCGGCCGCTGCCCCGGCAGGTACTTGTCCATGGAGATGACCGCCACCGCGCCCTCACCGCCGTCACCGGCCGGCACCTCCCGCTGGGAGGCCGGGCGGCCCTCGACGTTGTCCGCCAGCGTCTGCAGCACCGCCCAGCCGAAGCCGTCGCGGGGGACGTCGGTCCCCTCGGCGGTGGGCACCCACGCGTCGATGTGCAGCCCCGCCCGGGTGGTCTCGAAGACGACCGTCAGGGGCGCGTCGCCGAGTGCGATCGCCGCGAGCGTGGCGCAGGCCTCGTCCACCGCCAGCCGCAGGTCCTCGACCGAGTCAAGGTCGTAGTCCATGCGGATGGCCAGGTCACCGGCCATCGCCCGCACCGCGGGCAGCTGGGTCGGCGTGGTCGGCACGCGCAGCTCCAGCCGTTCCGCGCGCCGCCCGTCCTGGGCGAGGGCACCCCTCGAGTCCGCCATGCGTCGTCCGCTCCTCATCAGTACGTCCGGCCGCGGCCGGTCTGCTCCGCAGGTGTCCGGGGCCGCGGCGCCCGGTCCCATCCTGCCCCGCTCGCGGGTCCGCGGTGCGCGCGGGGCGGGGGCGGGAGGCGACCGGGCCGTGTCCCAGCGGGACGGACTACCCGTTCCCGGCGCGTCGGCAAACACCGTGTGCCCACGGGGTCGCGCGCGGTTGCCGGGGCACCGCCCCTGTGGTCTGTTGGTCCCCGGATGAACGCCAGCCAGGGCAGTCTGCCGCCGGGGCCCCGTCCCGCCGAGGACGAGGGCCCGGCCGCGCTGGTGGCCGCGCTGGAGGACGCGCCGTCGGCCCTGTGGTTCGTCGCCGGGCCCGGCCCGCGGACGCTGTGGGCCAACGCCCGCGCCCGCACGCTGGGACCCACCCCGCACGACCTGCCCGTCGTCGGCGACCAGCCGGTGGCCGACGTCGTCGCCGACGTCCTGCGCACCGGCCGGCCGGTCACCCTCTCCGGCGTCCTGGCCGGCGACGGCCCGGAGGTCACCGTGGCCGTGCAGCCTCTGGCCGCCGGCGGTGAGCCCGGCGCGGTCCTGGTCCTCGAGAGCGGCGGTGAGGAGGAGGGCCCGGCCCCCGCGGACGTCGTCGGGCAGGCGCAGCACTCGCTGCTGCCGCCGTCCCTGCCGCTGCTGCCCGACGTGCGGCTGTCGGGCAGCTACCACCCGGCCAGTTCCGACCGCGCCGCCGGCGGCGACTGGTACGACGCCGTGTCCCTGGGGCACGGCCGGCTGGCGCTGGTCATCGGCGACGCCGTCGGCTCCGGGGTGCCGGCCGCCGCCGCGATGAGCCGGCTGCGCGGGGCGATGCGCTCCAGCGCGCTGCGCGACCCCGCCCCCGCCGCGGTGCTCGCCGCCCTCGACGACTTCGCCGGCCAGATGGACGACGTCCAGGGCGCCTCGGTCTTCTACGCCGTCCTGGACGCGGCCACCGGCGCGCTGACCTACGCCGCCGCCGGGCACCCGCCGCCGCTGCTGGTGGAGGCCGACGGGCGCACGACCCGCCTGCCGGTCGACGCGCGGCCGCCGCTGGGCACGGTGCGCGGCGCGGCCACCCCGGTGGCCTCGGCCCGGCTGGAGCGGGGCGCCACCCTGGTCCTCTACTCCGACGGCGCGGTGGCCGCCGCCGGCCCGCCGCCCGCCGCGGGCCTGGACCGGCTCACCGCGGTCGCCCGGGCCGCGCTGGCCGACCCCGAGGCCCTCGACGGGGACGCGGCGGCCGGGCTGGCCGCCACCATCGCCGCCGGGATGCTGACCGGCGGCGGCCGCCCCGACGACGTCGCCGTGCTCGTGGCGCACCGCCGCGCGCGGTCGGTGGAGGCGCTGCGGCTGGACCTGCTGGCGGTGCCCGCGTCGCTGCCCGCCGTGCGCCGGCGGCTGAGCGCGTGGCTCACCGCGCTGGGCATGGGCGAGCAGGACCGGGTGGGCGTGATGGTCGCGGTGGGGGAGGCCTGCGCCAACGCGGCCGAGCACGCCTACCGCGACACCGAGCCCGGCCCGATGCAGGTCACCGCGGCGGTCGACGTCGACGGCGTGCTCACCGTGACCGTGCACGACGAGGGCACCTGGCGCCCGCCGGACCGCGACCCCGGCGACCGCGGTCGCGGGCTGCTGATCATGCGCCAGCTGGTCGACGGGATGGTCGTGCGCGGCGAGCACGGCACCACGGTCACCCTGCGCACGCGGCTGCGGCAGACGCCGGACGAGCAGCCCGAGCACCCGGTGGGCGGCAGCGGCGCGACCGTCGTCGTCGACCGGGAGGGCGCCGACCCGGTGGTGCGCGCCGCCGGCGACGTCGACCTGGTCAGCGCCGAGCAGCTGCGCATCCGGCTGCTCGAGGCCAGCCACGGCGGCACCGTCCGGGTGGAGCTGGACCTCACCGCGGTCACGCTGTTCAGCAGCGCGGCGGTGCGGGTGGTGCTCGCCGTCGCCGCGATCGCCGAGGCCGAGGGGTGGCGGCTGGTGGTGCACGCGCCCGACGGCGGCGTCACCCGGCACATCCTCGAGGTGAGCGGACTGCAGCGGCTGGTCGAGCTGCGCTGAGCCCGGCCGGGGACGGTCCGTTTACGGGACCGGCGTGGTGCGCATCCACAGCGCGTGAGACTCCGGCGCAGCGACGTGCACGGACGCGGGTGGACCCGCCGCCGGGCCGGTCGCGGCTTCTCCTACCGCGATGAGCACGGCCAGCTGATCCGGGACCCGGAGCGGCTGGACCGGATCCGGTCGATCGCGATCCCGCCGGCCTGGAAGGACGTGTGGATCTGCCCGTGGCCCAACGGGCACATCCAGGCCACCGGGCTCGACGCCGCGGGACGGCGGCAGTACCGCTACCACGACGCCTGGCGGGCGAAGCGGGACGCGGAGAAGCACGAGCGGGTCCTCGCGATCGCGCACGAGCTGCCCGAGGTCCGCGACCGGGTGGCGGAGGCGCTGCGCACCCGCGGGCCCAACCGGGAGCGGGTGCTGGCCTGCGCGCTGCGCCTGCTCGACCTGGGCACCTTCCGGATCGGCAGCGAGGAGTACGCCGAGGAGAACGGCACCTACGGCCTGGCCACGCTGCGCCGGGAGCACGTCACGGTCAAGGGCGAGCGCACCTGGTTCCGGTACACCGCCAAGGGCAGCATCGAGCGCGAGGTCGAGATCACCGACCGGCCGACGGCGACCGTCGTCCGGGCGCTGCTCGAGCGGCCCGACGACGCCGGCGAGGATCTGCTGGCCTACCGGCTCGACGACGGCACCTGGCGTGACGTGACCAGCGACGAGATCAACGCCTTCCTCAAGGAGGTCAGCGGGGCGGAGATCACCGCCAAGGACTTCCGGACGTGGAACGCGACGGTGATCATGGCCCGCGCGCTCGCCGAGCAGCCGTCACCGAAGAGCAAGACGGCCCGCAACCGGACCATCCGGGAGGCCTACACGCTGGTGTCCGAGCACCTCGGCAACACCCCGGCGGTGTGCAAGGCCAGCTACGTCGACCCGCGGGTGGTGGACCGGTACGAGAACGGCGAGACCATCGCCGACGCGCTCCCCGACGCGGCGCGGGCCGAAGACGACCGGGAGGAGAAGAAGGTGCTCGAGCAGGCGGTGTGCCGGCTGCTGTCCGCCTAGCCGGCCCGCCCGACCGGCCCCGGAGAGCCGACGAGGCCCCGCCGGAGCGGGGCCTCGTCGCGGGTGGTGCGGAGGGTCAGCGGGCGCTGCTGTCCACGATGGTGAACAGGTCGATCAGGCCGGTGACCTCCAGCGGGCGGGTGACCGCCCGGGTGGTGGCGACCAGGCGCAGCTCGACGTCCCGGGACTTCGCCGACTTCTGGGTCTCGACCAGCACGGCCAGACCGGCGGAGCCCAGGAACTGGACCCCCGACAGGTCGATGACCAGCTCGCGGGGCTGCTGCTCGAGCTGGGTGTCCAGCGAGGAGCGCAGCACCGGGGCGGTGAAGGTGTCGACCTCGCCGACGACCGTCACCGTGACCGCGCCGTCCTCACCGGTGGAGGTCGAGAGCGTGATCACGTCGTCGAAGGGTGCCTCCGTGCCCTCGGTGGACACGTCGTGCTGCCCCCCGGCGGGCAGGTCGGATGCGGTCACGGACACAGCTCCTCTCAGTGGCCACGCCGAGTGGTGCGGCCACCGGTCAATCTACCGCCGTACGCCGCGGAGGTGTCGTCGCCCCCGGGCGGACCGGCGTTGCAGTGGACACGCCGGAGGCGGTCGGCCGGCCGGTGTGCGCGGCTGCCTGCTCAACCGCATTTACAACGTAGACAACCCGGTCGCCGCACGCCAACCAGCCCGGGCGAGCGCGTGGCGGCGCTCACCCGGGCCGGTGACGGAACGGCTCTGGAGAGTGGTGTCCGGTGGCGTGGTGTCAGGTGTTCTCGACGACGTGCACCGCGGACTCCTCCGGGCCCTCCCCGGCCACCGGTGCGTCGGCGAACGCCTCGACGTCGTCGCCGGTGCGGTTGGTGCCCGAGTCGCTGAGCGCGTCGGTGTCCTGGTCCTGGTCCAGCTGCGCGAACGCCCGCGACGGGTCCTCGGCGGGGCGCACGCCGGGGTCGTCGTCGGGGATCTCCTCCTCCAGGCGGGCGGTCAGCGACTCGCCCTCCTGCTGCTCGCGCGCCGTCGTCCCGAAGCCGACCGGCTCGTCCTCCCGGTCACCCGGCTCGGGGGCGAACTGCGGGTCCTCGGAGCGCTGCATCGTGGGGAAGTCGTCCTGCGAGACGTCCGGCACACCCTGGTCCTCGGGGAACACGTCGCGGGCGGTCTGGCCCTGGGAGCCCGGCGCGCCGCCCTCGCGCACGCCGGTCAGGCCGCGCTCGTCGTCGGGGAACTCGGCGTCGTTCTGCGCGGAGTGGACCGCCCCGCTGTCGTTCGGCTCCGGCTGGGTCATCGGGCGTTCCTCTCTCTCGGGCCGCCGGACGGTGCCCCCGGCGGCGGACTGCCCTCCCGCCTACCCGCCTCCCGGGAAGCCATGCGGCGGCGGGACGTGACGCGACCGGCCGGGCCGGGCGGCATGGCGCACCGGCCGCAGGGGTAGCGGGAGCCGCATGGCGATCCCCGACGAGGTGGCGCGCATCGGGCAACCGGTGCGCCGCTGGGCGAACGAGCAGGCGCGCGGCTACGCCGGCGACGAGGGCCGGCCCCTCGGCGGGTTCCTCGGCGCGATGAGCGTGTACAGCGCCGCGGTGACCGCCGGCGCGGCGGTGGTCCGCGCCTCCGGCCGGGAGCTGCCCAGCCGGATCCCGCTCGGCGACGCCGTGCTGCTCACCATCGGCACGTTCCGGCTGGCCCGGCGGATCGCGAAGGACCCGGTCACCAGCCCGCTGCGCGCGCCGTTCGCCCGGTTCCAGGGCGCGTCGGGCGAGGCGGAGCTCGCCGAGGACCTGCGGGTCGAGCACGGCTGGAAGCACGCCGTCGGCGAGCTGGTCACCTGCCCGTTCTGCCTGGCGCAGTGGGTGGGCACCGCGTTCGTCTTCTCCTACGTCGCCGCGCCGCGGGCCACCCGGCTGGCCGCGCTGACCATGACGATGGTGGCCGGCTCCGACGTCCTCCAGTTCGCCTACGACGCGCTGCAGAGCAGTGTCACCGGCGGCGGCCCGGAGGACGATGGCGATCAGGACGACACGTCCGGCCGGCACGCAGAACAGGACTGAGCACGACAGGAGCGAGAGGAGCGCCCGCTTCCCCCGGGCGGAGGAGATCACCAGCGACCGCACTGCCGGGGCGCCGGCCCGCACCTATCCTGCGGGCCGCGCCGCCCGACGGTCGCGGAGCCCGGGAAGGGGAGTGACATGCGCTCGATCTGGCGCGGCGCGGTCTCGTTCGGCCTGGTCAGCATCGGGGTGAAGCTCTACACCGCGACCGAGGACAGGGACGTCCGCTTCCACCAGGTGCACGCCGCCGACGGCGGGCGGGTCAAGTACAAGCGGATCTGCTCGATCGACGGCGAGGAGGTCGAGTACGGCGACATCGCCAAGGGCTACGAGCTGCCCGACGGCCAGCTGGTGGTCCTGACCGACGACGACCTCGCCGAGCTGCCGCTGGCCACCCGGCGGGAGATCGAGGTCCTGCAGTTCGTCGACCAGGCGGAGATCGACCCGATCCAGTTCGAGAAGACCTACTACCTGGAGCCCGACGGCCCGGCCACCCGCCCCTACGTGCTGCTGCGCGACGCGCTGGAGAACACCGGCCGGGTCGCGATCACCAAGATCGCGCTGCGGCAGCGGGAGTCGCTGGCCGCCATGCGGGTCCGCGACGGCGTCCTGGTGCTGCACACCATGCGCTGGCCCGACGAGATCCGCCGTCCCGACTTCGGCTTCCTCGACGAGGACGTCTCCGTCCGGCCGCAGGAGCTGCAGATGGCCGAGGCGCTGATCACCTCGATGAGCGGCGACTTCGACCCCGCCGAGTTCACCGACGACTACCGCGAGGCCATGACCGCGCTGCTCGAGGCCAAGCAGAGCGGCGGCGACGTGCAGCCGGTGCCCGAGACCGCCGACCCGGGCGCGGCCGTCGTCGACCTGATGAGCGCCCTGCGGCGCAGCGTCGAGCGCGCCCGCGGCGGTGCCGCCGACGACGAGGAGCCCGCGGAGGCGGCGCCGGCCCGCAGGCCCGCCAAGAAGGCCGCGGCGAAGAAGGCGCCGGCGGAGAGGGCGGCCGAGGAGGCGCCGGCGCGCACCACCCGCGCGCGCAAGGTCACGGCGGCCAAGAAGGAGCCGGCCAAGCGCACCTCCCGCCGCAGCGCCTGACCCGCCCGGATGGTCCGTCCCGCCCTGCCCGGGCCGCCGGTGCCGGCCCCGATGCTCGCCGTCGCCGGCGAGCTGCCCGCCGACGACGCTGCGTGGGGCTACGAGTTCAAGTGGGACGGCGTGCGGGCGCTCGCGGCGGTCCGCGACGGCCGGGTGGACCTGTGGGCGCGCAGCGGCACTCTCCTGACCGACCGTTATCCCGAACTCAGCCGCCTACCGGGTGCCCTGGGCGGCGTCGACGCCGTCCTGGACGGCGAGGTGGTGGCCCTCGACCGGCTGGGCCGGCCGGACTTCGGCCTGCTGCAGAACCGCATGCACCGCACCGGCGGTCCGGAGGTCGCCCGGCTCGCGGCCGCGGCGCCGGTCACCTTCCTGGTCTTCGACCTGCTGGCCGACCGTGGCCGCAGCCTGCTCGACCTGCCCTACGCGCAGCGGCGCGAGCGCCTGGACGCGCTGGCCCCGCAGGGGCACCGCTGGGCGGCGACGCCCTGGTTCCGCGGCGGCGGCGCCGACGTGCACGCGGCCAGCCGGGACAACGGGCTGGAGGGCGTGGTCGCCAAGCGGCTGGACTCGCCGTACCGGCCGGGCGCGCGCTCGCCGGAGTGGCGCAAGGTCAAGCACGTCCGGATGCAGAGCGTCGTCGTCGGCGGGTGGCGGCCGGGCAGGGGGCGGCGGGCCGGGGGAGTGGGGTCGCTGCTGGTCGGCGTGCACGACGACGACGGCCGCCTGGTCTACGCCGGGCACGTCGGCACCGGCTTCACCGACGCGGTGCTGCGCGAGCTCGGCGGGCTGCTCACCCCGCGCCGCAGCGCGCCCTTCGCCGGTGCCGTCCCGCGCGACGTGGCCCGCGACGCGCGCTGGGCGGAGCCGGTGCTGGTCGGCGAGGTGGCCTTCGCCGCGTGGACCGCGGACGGCCGGATGCGCCACCCTGCGTGGCGGGGGCTGCGCGAGGACCTCGACGTGGACGACGTCGTCGTGGAGTGGTCCCCCTGAGGGGAGCCTGATGGACCGCCAGCGGGTGCGGGTGGAGGGCCGGCAGCTGTCGGTGTCCAACCTCGACAAGGTGCTCTTCCCCGAGGTCTCGTTCACCAAGGCCGCGGTCATCGACTACTACGTGCGGATCGCCCCGGTGCTGCTGCCGCACCTGTCCGGCCGGCCGGTCACCTTCACCCGCTGGCCCGACGGCGTCGAGGGGCAGGCGTTCTTCGAGAAGAACAGCGCCCGGCACGCCCCGGACTGGGTGCGCAAGGTGACCGTCCCGAGCCCGGGCAGCTCGAAGGACCGCGAGGTGCTGGAGATGGTCGTCCTGGAGACCGTCGCCGACCTCGCCTGGGCGGCCAACCTCGCCGCGCTGGAGCTGCACGTGCCGCAGTGGCAGGTGGGCAGCAGGCTGCAGCCGGCGCTGCCGGACCTGCTCGTGCTCGACCTCGACCCGGGCCCGCAGGCCGGCATCGCCGAGTGCTGCGACCTGGCCGAGCGGCTGCGCGTCAAGCTCGTCGCCGACGGCCTGGACCCGGTGGTCAAGACGTCGGGGTCCAAGGGCATGCAGGTCTACGCGCCGATCCGGGTGACCGACCGCGAGCACCCCAGCCGCTACGCCAAGGCGCTCGCGCAGGAGCTCACCGCCGAGACGCCCGACCGCGTCGTCTGGCGGATGGAGAAGGTGCTGCGGCCGGGCAAGGTGCTCGTCGACTGGAGCCAGAACAACCCGGCCAAGACGACGGTCGCGCCGTACTCGCTGCGCGCCCGCCCCGACGCCCCGGTGTCCACGCCGATCGGGTGGGACGAGGTGGACGCCGTCCGGGACGGCGCCGACCCCGCCGAGCTGCGCTTCCGCACCGAGGAGGTGCTCGCCCGGGTGGAGGAGTACGGCGACCTGTTCGACGTCGCCGCCCGCACCCGCGCCCGGCTGCCCGCCGTCTGACCCCGGTGAGCGGCGGAAACGGCCGTCCCTGCCACCATGCCGGGCGTGTCCGCCGCCCCGATCGCGCACGACCCCGCCACCGCCGACGTCGGGCGGCTGGTGGTCCGCTGTCCCGACCGCCCGGGCATCGTCGCGGTGCTGTCCCGGCTGCTGGCCGACGTCGGCGCGAACATCACCGAGTCCCAGCAGCACTCCTCGGACCCGACCGGCGGGGTGTTCACCCTGCGGCTGGAGTTCGTGCTGCCCGGGCTGGCCGCGCGCCGGAGGCAGCTCGAGGGGGCGCTGGAGCTGCTCGCCGCACAGTGGCAGCTGACCTGGCGGCTGTCCGAGGCCGCGCGCCGGCCGCGGCTGGCGGTGTTCGTGTCGAAGACCGACCACGTGCTGCAGGAGCTGCTCTACCGGGTCCGCGCCGGTGACCTGCGCGCCGACATCACCGCCGTCGTCTCCAACCACCCCGACCTCGAGCCGGTGGCCGCGGCGGCCGGGGTGCCCTTCCACCACGTGCCGGTGACGCCGGCGACCAAGGTCGAGGCCGAGGCGCGGGCGCTGGAGCTGGTCGGCGACGTCGACCTGGTGGTGCTCGCCCGCTACATGCAGATCGTCTCGGCCGACTTCTGCGGCCGCTTCCCCGAGCGGCTGATCAACATCCACCACAGCTTCCTGCCGGCCTTCGTCGGGGCGAACCCCTACCAGGCGGCGCACGACCGCGGCGTGAAGCTGATCGGCGCGACGGCGCACTACGTCACCCCGGAGCTCGACGCCGGCCCGATCATCGAGCAGGAGGTGGCGCGCGTGGACCACCGCGCCACCGTCGAGGACATGCGCCGCATCGGCCGGTACGTCGAGCGCCAGGTGCTCGCGCAGGCGGTCACCTGGCACGTGGAGGAGCGCGTCGTCGTCGAGGGCGACCGCACCATCGTCTTCGCCTGAGGCGTGTGTTCCCGGCCACCCGGGTACCGGTGGACCGGCGGGAGCTCCACCCGACACGTCGTGTTGATTTGACTGACTAAAGAAAAGCGGGTTGGGTGGGACCCGATGGAGACGACGTGGGCGCCGCGGCTGCGCGACGCCGGGCTGCGGGTCACCCGACCCCGGCTCGCGGTCCTCGACGCCCTCGCCGCCCATCCGCACGCCGACGCGGACACGCTGGTCACGGTGGCCCGCCAGGCACACCCCACGCTCTCGCCACAGGCGGTGTACGGCGTCCTCAAGGCGCTGGTCGCCGTCGGGCTGGCCCGCCGGGTCGAGCCCGCCGGCGCGCCCGCGCTGTACGAGGTCCGCGTCGGGGACAACCACCACCACCTGGTCTGCCGCTCGTGCGGTGCGGTCGCCGACGTCGACTGCACCGTGGGCGCGGCGCCGTGCCTGGTCCCGTCGGACACGGCCGGCTTCGTCGTCGACGAGGCCGAGGTCGTGTTCTGGGGCCTGTGCCCCGTCTGCCAGGGCGCCGGCCACCCGGCCGCCGTCCCCGGCCCGTCCGTCCGAGTCCGTTCCGCGGCCGGACAGCACCACACCCGAGGAGAGGCAGGAGCATGACCGACGTCGCATCGCAGGGCCCGGCCCCGAGCGAGGCCGACCGCCCGGTCCTGACCAACCGTCAGGGCCACCCGGTCTACGACAACCAGAACCAGCGGACGGTGGGCGCGCGCGGCCCGGCGACGCTGGAGAACTACCAGTTCCTCGAGAAGATCAGCCACTTCGACCGGGAGCGGATCCCCGAGCGCGTCGTCCACGCGCGCGGCATCACCGCGTTCGGCTACTTCGAGGCCGACGGCACCGTCGGCGACGAGCCGATCAGCCGGTACACCCGCGCCAAGCTGTTCCAGGAGAAGGGCAAGCGCACCGACGTCGCGCTGCGGTTCTCCACCGTGGCCGGTGGCCGCGACTCCTCGGAGTCCGCGCGTGACCCGCGCGGGTTCGCCGTGAAGTTCTACACCGAGGAGGGCAACTGGGACCTCGTCGGCAACAACCTCGGCGTCTTCTTCATCCGGGACGCCATCAAGTTCCCCGACTTCATCCACTCGCAGAAGCCGGACCCGGTCACCTTCGAGGCGAGCGTCGCCGAGCGGGCGTTCGACTTCTTCAGCCAGACCCCCGAGGCCATGCACATGATCTCGCTGGTCTTCAGCCCGAGGGGCACGCCGGCCAGCTACCGGCACATGCAGGGCTTCGGCGTGAACACCTACAAGTGGGTCAACGACCAGGGTGAGACCGTCCTGGTCAAGTACCACTGGTACCCGAAGCAGGGCGTGAAGTCCTGGACCGCCGCGGACGCCTCGGCCGCGCAGGCCAAGAGCCTCGGCACCCACACCAAGGACCTGCACGACGCCATCGCCGCCGGCGACTTCCCGTCGTGGGACCTCTACGTCCAGGTCATGAGCGACGACGAGCACCCGGAGCTGGACTTCGACCCGCTCGACGACACCAAGGTCTGGCCCGAGGAGCTGTTCCCGGTCCGCAAGGTCGGGACGATGACGCTCGACCGGATGCCGGTGGACAACTTCACCGAGAACGAGCAGATCGCGTTCGGCACCGGTGTGCTGGTCGACGGCCTGGACTTCTCCGACGACAAGATGCTCGTCGGCCGCACGTTCTCCTACTCCGACACCCAGCGCTACCGGGTGGGCCCGAACTACCTGCAGCTGCCGGTGAACGCGCCGAAGGCGCGGGTGGCCACCAACCAGCGCGACGGCCAGATGGCCTACGGCGTGGACCGGGCCGAGGGCACCAACCCGCACGTGAACTACGAGCCGTCGATCCTCGGCGGCCTGCGGGAGGCGCAGTACCCGACGCACGACGAGCAGGGCCCGGTCATCACCGGCCGGCTCACCCGCAAGCGGATCCCGCGCACGAACGACTACGCGCAGGCCGGGGAGCGCTACCAGCTCTCGGAGCAGTGGGAGAAGGACGACCTGGTGAAGAACCTGGTCGACGCCCTCTCGCAGTGCCGCCGCGAGATCCAGGAGCGGATGGTCTGGCACTTCTTCATGTGCGACGACGAGTGGGGCCAGCGGGTCGGCGACGGCCTGGGCATCAGCGCCGACGACGTCCGCGGCCTGGAGCCGCTGCAGACGCAGACCCTCTCCGAGGAGGAGCTGCAGCGCGCCGCCAACCTCGGCAAGAACGGCCCGCGCGACGTCACCGGTCACCAGATGACGCACTGCGTGCCCAACGAGCACGTCACCGTCGAGGCCTGATCACCGCAGGGCATCGAGCAGCGGGCCGCGTCCGGGATCCCCGGGCGCGGCCCGCTGTCGTCCCGGGCCGGGGTGCTTCCGCTGGGCGGGAGCCGATTGGGACGCGACGCGGGGCGCTCCTACCGTCGGTCGACCGCCGACGCCCTCGCCGTGGAGGACACCGATGAGCTCGACCCCCGTCCGCCCGACGACGCCCGGCGCCGCGGCCCGCGCCGCCGGGTGGGTCGCGCCGCTGTGCTGGATCGCGGTGCTGCTCGACGGCTTCGACCTGGTCGTCGTCGGGACCGTCGTCCCCACGCTGTCGCAGCCGGAGGAGTTCGCCCTCACCGGCACCGGCGCCACCGTGGTGATCACCATCGGCCTGGTCGGCATGATGATCGGCGCGCTGACCATCGGCACGCTCACCGACCTGGTCGGCCGCCGCAAGGCGCTGATCGGCGCCGTGGCGTCCTTCTCGCTGTTCACCCTGCTGTGCGCGTTCGCGCCCAACGAGGTCGTCTTCGGGGTGCTGCGCTTCCTCGCGGGCCTGGGCCTCGGTGGCTGCCTGCCCACGGCGATCGCCATGGTCAACGAGTTCACCCGCGCCGGGCGCAGCGGCCGGGCCACCACGACGATCATGACCGGCTACCACGTCGGCGCCGTGGCCACCGCGGCGCTGGCCATCGTGGTCATCCCGTCGCTGGGCTGGCGGTGGATGTTCGTCATCGGCGCGGCCCCGGCCCTCGTGCTCGTCCCGCTCATGATCGCGCGGCTGCCGGAGTCGGCGTCCTTCCTGCAGGCCGCCGGCCGGCGGGCGGAGGCCGAGGAGGTGGCCCGCCGCTACGGGCTGGAGCTGGAGAGCACCGCGGGCCCGGCGTCGGCCGGCGCGGCCGCCGGTGCCACCTCGACCGTCCGCTCGCTGTTCACCGGCGGGTACGCCCGCAACACCGTGGCCATCGGCGTGACCTCGTTCATGGGGCTGCTGCTGGTCTACGGCCTGAACAACTGGCTGCCGACGATCATGCGCGAGGCCGGCTACGACCTCGGCAGCTCGCTGGCGTTCCTGCTGGTGCTCAACGTCGGCGCCATCGTCGGCCTGCTGGTGGCCGGCACGGTCGCCGACCGCATCGGCGCCCGCACCGCCGGGATGATCTGGTTCGCCTCCGGCGCGCTGTTCCTGGCGCTGCTGTCGGTCGAGCTGCCCACCGTGGGCCTCTACCTGATGTGCTTCCTCACCGGCTGCTTCGTCTTCTCGGCGCAGGTGCTCGTGTACGCGTTCACCAGCGCCAACCACCCGCCGGCCGTGCGCGCCACCGCGCTGGGCTGGTCGGCGGGGGCCGGCCGGGTGGGCGCCATCGTCGGGCCGGTGATCACCGGGGCCCTGGTGACGGCGGGCATCGCCTTCCCGTGGGGCTTCTACGTGTTCGCCGTCGTCGGCGCGCTGGGCGCGCTGGCCCTGAGCGTCACCCGGACCCGGCGCCCCGCGCGGTGACACCGCGGTCCTCCGGACCGCACCGCGGCCACGTGCCGTCCCCCTGAGCGCGGAGCCCCGCCGGCGAGTCCTCCTCGGGGACCCTCCGGGCCCCGCTCGTCGGACCGCACCGCGGCCACGTGCCGTCCCCCTGAGCGCGGAGCCCCGCCGGCGTCACTGCGCGGACCCCTCCGGGGCCACTCGGGACGCCGTCAGTCTCCTCGCCCGCGGCGGTCCTGCTCCGCGAGGAAGCGCTCGAACTCCGCGCCGATCTCGTCGCCGCTGGGCACCTCGCCGGCCCCGCCGAGCAGGTCCTCGCCCTCGCGGGCGGCGGCGAACTGGTCGTACTGCTGCTCCAGCGCGGCCACGACCGCGGTGTTGTCCGCGGAGCGGGCGATCTGCTCGTCGACCTCGGTGCGGTGCTGCTGGGCCGCCTCGCGCAGCGTCTCGGTGGGCAGCAGCAGGCCGGTGAGCCGCCCGAGGTGCTCGAGCAGGGTGAGCGTCGCGGCCGGGTAGCTGGCCTGCGCCAGGTAGTGCGGCACGTGCGCGGCCACCCCGAGGGCGTCCACGCCGGCCTCGCCCAGGCGCAGCTCCAGCAGTGCCGGGGCGCTGCCCGGGACGCGCAGCTCGCCCCAGTAGACGGGGTAGGACTCGATCAGCTGCCGGCGCGTGGCGTGCGCGGTGACCGTCACCGGCCGGGTGTGCGGCACCGGCATCGGGATGGCCTGCAGCGCCACGACCGAGGTCACCCCGAGCCGCTCGACCACCCCGGCCACGGCGGCGGCGAAGCCCTCCCACCGGTAGTCCGGCTCGGGCCCGTGCAGCAGCAGGAACGGCTCGCCGGCGTCGTCCTCCAGCGCCGAGAGCACGATCTCCGGCGCGGTGAAGTCCTCGTAGTGGTCGCCGTTGAACGTCATCCGCGGCCGGCGGGCGCGGTAGTCCACCAGCAGGTCGGCGTCGAACCGCGCGACGGTGCGGTGCGGCAGCGAGGCCAGCAGGTGCGAGGCGGCGAGCTGGGCGGACGAGGCGGCGTCGAAGTCGCCCGCGAGGGCGTGCACGAGCACCAGGCCGCGCCGCTGGGCGGCGCCGGTGACCGCCTCCTCGGCGGCGAGGAACGGATCGGCCTCGGGAGTGAGCTCGACGAGCTCCTCCGGTCGCTGCGCCACGGGGGCACCTCCTGCTGGTCGGACGCCGTGCTGATCGGACGTCGTCAGGGGAAGCGACGGCGGCCCGGCCGGCATTCCCGTCCGGTCAGGCCGGCGGCGCGGGGGAGCGGGTCAGGACGGCGCCGTCGTCGTCGCCGGCCACCTGGTGCCGGGTGCCGTCGTCGGCGACCTCGGGATGGCGGCCGTCGAGCGCGTCGCGGGTGTACCGGTAGACGACGGCGATCAGCGCGGCCACCGGCACCCCGAGGAAGGCGCCGATGATCCCGGCCAGGCTGCCGCCGGCGGTGACGGCGAGGATGACCACCGCGGCGTGCAGGTTGAACCCGCGGCCCTGGATGATCGGCTGCAGCACGTTGCCCTCGATCTGCTGCACCAGCAGCACGATCCCGAAGACGATCAGCGCCACGGTGAAGCCCTCGTCGACCAGGGCGATCAGCACCGCGAAGGCGCCGGCGACGAACGCGCCGATGATCGGGATGAACGCGCCGAAGAACGTCAGCACGGCCAGCGGGATGACCAGCGGCACGTCGAGGATCCACAGCCCCAGGCCGATGAAGAAGGCGTCGACGAAGCCGACGAGGGCCTGCTGCTTGATGAACTCCGACAGGGTCGTCCAGGTCTTCTGCGACAGCGCGGCCACGTGCGGGGCGGCCTTCGGCCCGGTCTGCGCGGCCAGCCACGGCACCCAGCGCGGCCCGTCCTTGACGAAGAAGAACGCCAGCACCAGCGCGAGCACCAGGTTGATCAGCCCGTTGCCGACGGCGGAGGCGCCGGTGGCCGCGTAGCCCGCGATGTTCGACGCGTTGTTCTGGACCGAGTCGATCGCCTGGTCCACGTACTGGCCCAGCTGCTCCTCGTCGATGTTCAGCGGGGGGCCCTGCAGCCAGTCCTGGACCTGCTGCAGGCCGCTGGTGAACTGGTCGGCGAGCTCGGTGACCTGGTCGGCGACCTGCGGCGCGATGACCGCGACCAGCCCGCCGATGAGGCCGAGGAACAGCAGCAGCACGACCGCCGCGGCCAGGGCGGGGGGCCAGCCGTGCCGGCGCAGGAACCGGGTGGGCGGCCACAGCACGGTGGCGAACAGCAGGCCGAGGATGACCGGCAGCAGGATGACCCACAGCTTGCCGAGGACCCAGCCGATCACCACCAGCGCCGCGCTGATGAGCAGCAGCTGGGCGGAGGCGATGGCGAGGGTGCGGGTGGCCGACACGGCCCGCTCGCCGCGCTGCCAGGCCGGGGCGGGGGCCGCCGTGGCGTCGTGGTCGGCGGCGCGCGGGTCGCCCGGGCCGCCCTCGCCGGTGAGCGTGGGGGTGGCGCGCTCGTCGCCGACCGGCCCGGCGCCGGACCCGTCGGCGGCCGCGCGGTCGCGGGCCGCGGCGCCGCCGGCGGCGGACGCGCCACCACCGGCCGGGGCGTCGTCCCGGCGTCCGGACAGGCGGAACCTCATGGTCACATCGCACCACGGATCACCGCGGACCACCGCCCGACGGCTGGTGGGGCGCGGGCCGCCGCTAGCGTCGGGGACGTGCCCAGGACCGCCAGAGCCGACCGGGTCGAGCGCGCCGAGCTGCTCGACTTCCTCCGCCCGCGGCACCGCGCGGTGCTGCTCACCCGGCGCCGCGAGGGCGGGGTGCAGCTGTCCCCGGTGACCTACGGCGTCGACGCCGAGGGCCGGGTCGTCGTCAGCACCTATCCGCAGCGCGCCAAGGTGCGCAACGCCCGGCGCGACCCCGCCGTCTCCCTCTGCGTCCTGTCCGACGACTGGGACGGCGCGTGGGTGCAGGTGGACGGCCGCGCCGAGGTGCTGGACCTGCCGGAGGCGCTGGAGCCACTGGTCGAGTACTTCCGGTCGATCAGCGGCGAGCACCCCGACTGGGACGAGTACCGCGCCGCGATGGCCCGGCAGGGCAAGTCGCTGCTGCGGGTCACGATCGACCGCTGGGGCCCGGTGGCCACCGGCGGCTTCCCGCCCGAGCCGGCGCAGGACTGACCGGCGCGCCGGGCAAGCCCAGGAGCTTGCACCCGGCCCGGCCGGCGGCGACGCTGCGCGCGTGTCCCTGGCCGTCGCCTGCGCCCCGCTGACCGCGGGCCCCGCCGCCGGCGGCCCCCCGGCGGCCCTCGGGGCCGGCGCGCGTGCGGTGGGGGAGGGCTGGGCGGCGGTCCTCCACCACCCCCCGGCCGCCGTCGACGCGGTCGTCGCGCTGGTGCGGGAGGGCGGCCGGCGGATCGGCGTCGGCGCCGCGCCCGCCGGTCCCGGCGACGGCCCGGTGGTGCTCGCCGCGCGCCGCGCCCTGGAGGCCGCCGGGCGCCGCCCGGCCCGGCTGGCCGTGCGCGGGTCCGACGCCGAGGCGGCCGCCGACGCGCAGGCGGTCCTCACCGCGCTCGCCGTCCTGCTCGCCCGCCGCAGCGCCGCGGCCTGGGCCGCCGTCGACCTGGTCGCGGCCGGCGCCACGCGGGCCGCGGCGGCCGCCGAGCTCGGCGTGTCCCGGCAGGCGGTCGCGCAGCGGCTGGCCGCCGGGTCCTGGGAGCTGGAGCAGGAGCTGCGCCCGGCCGCCGCGCGCCTGCTCACCCGCGCCGGCCGGCCGCCCGGATGAGGGACGCCGCCGCGCGCGGTGATCACCGGTCCCGGAGGATGGGGACGTCCCGCCCCGCAGGAGGTCCCGTGTCCGAACCCGTGCAGCCGCTCCGCAACGCCGAGCTCCTCGGCGTCTACGTCAACGACCACCTCGCCTCGGCCACCGGCGGCATCGAGCTGGTCCGCCGGATGCTGGGCGTGCACCGCGGCTCGCAGTGGGAGGCGCCGCTGACCCAGCTGCTCGGCGAGCTGCGCGAGGAGAAGTCCTCGCTGCTGGCCACGGCCCGGGCGCTCGGCATCCCGGTGCGGCAGTACAAGCAGCTCGGCGTCTGGCTGGCGGAGAAGGTCACCCGCGTCAAGCTCAACGGCCGGCTGCTGTCCCGCTCCCCGCTGTCGGACCTCGTCGAGTTCGAGTTCCTCGCCTCCGGGGTGCGCGCCAAGCGCAGCGGCTTCGAGACGCTGCGCATCGTCGCCGAGGCCGACGACCGGCTGGACCGGGCCGAGCTCGACCGGCTCATCGACCAGGCGCACCGGCAGTACGCGTGGCTCACCGACGCCCGCCGCGAGGTCGCCGCCGCCGTCTTCGGCGGCCGGGCGGGGGCCGCCGAGCGCACCGGGGGCGTCTGACCGGGTCCCTCGCGCGGTGCCCGCCGCGGCCTGGTAGCACAGGGCCATGTGCCACGACCCCGCCAGCCGCCCGCCCGCCCCGCCGCGCTCGGGGCAGGTCGGCGACCGCGGCCTCACCGTCCTCACCGCGGCCGACGGCACGGAGGTCTCGGCCGCCTGGGCGCTGCCCGCCGACGTCGCGGCCGCACCCGCCGGCGTGGTGGTCCTCCCGGACATCCGCGGACTGCACCCGTACTACGTCGCGCTGGCCGAGCGCTTCGCCGAGGCCGGCGTGCCAGCCGTCGCCTTCGACTACTTCGGCCGCACCGCCGGCCCCTGCCCGTCCGGCACCCGCGACGCCGGCTTCGACTGGCAGACGCACGTCCCGCAGACCACGCCCGAGGGGGTCGACGCCGACCTCACCGCGGCGATCGCCGAGCTGCGCCGGCGCACCCGGCCCGGCCTGCCGGTGGTCACCGTCGGCTTCTGCTTCGGCGGCAGCCACTCCTGGCGGCAGTCCGGCGGCGCCCTCGACGTCGCCGCCTGCGTGGGCTTCTACGGCCGGCCGGCCATGGTCGGCGACGCCGCCCGGCGCGCCGCGCGCCCGACGCTGATGGTCGTCGCCGGCGCGGACGCAGCCACCCCCGTCGAGGACCAGCTCGCCCTCGCGGAGACGATGCGCGCCGCCGGCGCCGACGTCGAGACCGCGGTCTACGACGGCGCCCCCCACTCCTTCTTCGACCGCGCCGCGCCCGAGTGGGAGGAGGCCTGCCAGGACGCCTGGCGGCGGATCCTCGCCCTCGTCGACGGCCTCGGGGCGGGGGCGCGGTCGTGAGCGAGCCCATCGACCCCGGCGTCATCGAGCTGGCCGCGCGGGTCTTCGACCTCGCCCGGTTCGGCCACACCGCGGAGCTCGCCGCCTACGTCGACGCCGGCGTCCCGGTGGACCTCACCAACGACAAGGGCGACACGCTGCTGATCCTCGCCGCCTACCACGACCACCCGGAGACGGTGGCCGCGCTGCTCGAGCGCGGCGCCGACCCGGGCCGGGCCAACGACCGCGGCCAGACGGCGCTGGCCGCGGCGGTCTTCCGCCGCTCGGAGGCCGGCGTGCGGACGCTGCTGGCCGCCGGCGCCGACCCCGACGCCGGCGGGCCGAGCGCCCGCGAGACCGCGGCGTTCTTCGACCTGCCGGACATGACCGCGCTGCTCGAGGGCCGGTCCGGCTGAGGCTCCCCGCGGGAGCCGCACCGCCGTGACACCCTGGGGCGTCACGGCGCCGTTACGGGGGAGGACGTCCATGGCCGCGCAGTCGCACCTGCCCGAGCCGGGTGCGGAGCGGGCGCGCACCGGGGCCTCAAGGGTGGTCCCCCCGGAGCCCACCGAGCTGCCGGCGGACCTCGCCGACGGGCTGCCGCTGGCCGCCGACGTCCCGCTCGCGCCGGTCGACGGCGGCCCGGCGCCGGGACCGGCCGGCACCCTCTCGGGCCCCGGCGGGCTGCCCCGCTGGCTGGTGCTGCTGGTCGGTGCCGCGGCCGCGACGATCGCCGTCGCCGGGGTGCGCGAGATCGCCTGGCTGGTCGCGCCGGTGCTGCTGGCGCTCGTCGTCGTCGTGGCGCTCATGCCGGTGCAGCGCTGGCTGCTGCGCCACCACGTGCCGCGCTGGGCGGCGGCCGGAGTCCTGCTGCTGCTCGTGTGGGGTGTGCTGCTCGGCCTCGGGTCGCTGCTGGTGGTCGCGATCGCCCAGTTCGCCGTCCTGCTGCCCGACTACGCGCCGCAGTTCGCGGTGCTGCTCGACGACACGGTGCAGCGGCTCGACGAGGCCGGGCTGTCCTCCACGCAGATCCAGGACCTGGTCGACCGGTTCGACTACGGCCAGCTCGTGGGCCTGGCCACCGACCTGCTCTCCCGGGTCACCGACACCGCCAGCACGCTGGTGCTGCTGCTGTCGGCGATGGTGTTCCTCGCCATCGAGTCCGGCGGGTTCGGCCGCCGGCTGGCGCTGGTCGCCGAGGACCGGCCGCACCTGCCCATCGCCCTCGGCCTGTTCGCCCGCGGCACCCGCAGCTACCTGCTGGTGAGCACGGTGTTCGGGGCGATCGTGGCGGTGGGCGACACCGTCGCGCTGGCGATCCTCGAGGTCCCGCTGCCGGTGCTGTGGGGCCTGCTGTCGTTCATCACCAACTACGTGCCCAACATCGGGTTCGTGCTCGGCGTCATCCCGCCGGCGCTGCTCGGCCTGCTCGCCGGCGGCTGGACCGAGTTCTGGGTGATCATCGTCGTCTACGCGCTGCTCAACTTCGTCGTGCAGACGCTCATCCAGCCCCGGTTCGTCGGCGACTCGGTGGGCCTGTCGATGACGGTCACCTTCCTCGCGCTGCTGTTCTGGGGCTGGGTGCTCGGCGCGCTGGGCGCGCTGCTGGCCATCCCGCTCACGCTGCTGGTGAAGGCGCTGCTGGTCGACGTCGACCCGCGCGGGCACTGGCTGGACGCCCTGCTGCGGGAGGAGCCGAGAGCCCCGCGGACCAGCCGCGCGCGGCAGCGCGCGCAGGCCCGCCGGGCGGCGCTGGCCTCGGTCCGGGCGCTGCACCCGCACTGGCCCTCGCGACGCGGATCCGGGGACTGACCAGCGCTTTCGGGGAATGTCAGGGGTCGGGAGGACGTTGTCCACAAGCCGGGAGATGGTCCCGGCGAGACCCCGAGGAGGACCCGTGAAGGGCGATCGTGTCGAGGTCGTCATCGACGCCGGTGGCGACACCCGCACCTACGAGATCGAGGCCACCCGCGCCGGGCGCCGGGTGGACGTGTCCCACGGCCGCGGCGTCGTGGAGGTCACCGAGACCACCCGCGGCGGCACGCCCGTGCGCACCGCACGCTTCATGTCCGGGAGGGTGCTCGCGCTGGTCGAGCACCCGGCGGCCCGCCCGGTGTTCGAGGACGACGACGAGCCGGTGACCCCGCTGCGCCGGAGCGCATGACGGCCGGACCGGCCGACGGCGCGCAGGAACTCGTCGTCGTGGTCGGCCTGCAGGGCGCGGGCAAGTCGACGTGGGTGCAACGGACCCTCGCCGGCACGCACGAGGTGGTGAGCAAGGACCACTGGCCCCGCGCCCGCCGGCGGGAGGCGCGGCAGCAACGGCTGGTCGCCGCGCTGCTGGCGGCCGGGCGCAGCGTCGTCGTCGACAACACCAGCCCCTCGCCGGAGGAGCGCGCGCCGCTGGTCGCCGCGGCCCGCGCGGCCGGCGTGCCGGTGCGCGCGGTCTGGGTGGACACCCCGCTCGAGGAGTGCCTGGCCCGCAACGCGGCCCGCGAGTCGCCGGTGCCGCTGGTCGGGGTGTACGCCGCCCGCACCCGGTTCGCCCCGCCCACCGCGGCCGAGGGCTTCGACCGGGTCGACGTCGTGCGGGGTGACGTCGTACAGGGGTGACGTCGTACACGGGTGACGTCGTGCGGGGTGACGTCGTGCGCGCGGGGACCGACCGGCCGGACCGTCGCGTGCGGCCGGGGGAGCCGGTGCGGTAGGAACTGGCAGGCCCGTCCGCTCCCGCCCCCGGAGGTACCCGTCCCGTGCTGGCCAGCCTCGGCTACGCCGTCGCCTACACCGCCGTCGGCCTCGTGCTGCTGGCCCTCGGCTTCCTCGTCCTCGACCTGCTGACGCCCGGCCACCTCGGCCGGCGCATCTACGAGGACCGGTCGGTGAGCGCCGCGGTCGTCCTGTCCGCCGGGTTCCTCGCCCAGGGCGCGGTCATCTTCGCCTCGATCTGGACCAACGCGACGTCCGGGTTCGGGGAGGCGCTGCTCTACACCGTCGTCTTCGGCCTGCTCGGCGTGGTGCTGCAGGCCGTCGCCTTCGTCGTCCTCGACCTGCTCACGCCGGGGAAGATGGGCCACCTCGTCACCGAGCCCGGCTTCCACCCGGCGAGCCTGGTGATGGCCGCCGCCCAGCTCTCGGTCGCCGGGATCATCGTCGCCTCGATCTGGCCCTGACGGCCGCCGCGCACCGGCACGGGGCCGTCTCCGGACGCCCCGGGAGCCCGACGTAACGTGTCCGGCGCAGCCCGGGGGCCGGCGCGGGACGACCCGGCCCGAGCCCCCCACCCGGACCGGCCGGCGACGACGCCGCCACCAACGAGAGGAACTGCCATGAGCGAGGCCACCCCCCGCGTCGCCATCGTGACCGGCGCCGCGCGCGGCATCGGCGCCGCGACGGCGAAGCGCCTGGCCGCCGACGGCTTCGCCGTCGCCGTGCTCGACCTCGACGAGGCGAACACCAAGGACACCGTGCAGGCCATCGAGTCCGCCGGCGGCCGCGCGCTCGGCGTCGGTGCCGACGTCAGCGACGCCGAGCAGGTGCAGGCCGCCGTCGACCGCATCGCCGCCGAGCTCGGCCCGCCGGTCGTGCTGATCAACAACGCCGGCGTCATCCGGGACAACATGCTGTTCAAGATGACCGAGGTCGACTGGGACCTGGTCATGAACGTCCACCTGCGCGGCGCCTTCCTCATGAGCCGCGCCTGCCAGAAGCACATGGTCGAGGCCAAGTGGGGCCGGGTCGTGAACCTGTCGAGCACCTCGGCGCTGGGCAACCGCGGCCAGGCGAACTACTCGACGGCGAAGGCGGGCCTGCAGGGCTTCACCAAGACCCTCGCCATCGAGCTGGGCAAGTTCGGCGTCACCGCCAACGCCATCGCGCCGGGCTTCATCCAGACCGAGATGACGATGGCCACCGCCGAGCGCATGGGCATCGCCTTCGACGACTTCATCAAGGGCGCCGCCTCGCAGATCCCGGTGGCCCGCGTCGGCCAGCCCGAGGACATCGCCCACCTGGTGTCGTTCTTCGTCAGCGAGGGCGCGGGCTTCGTCTCCGGCCAGGTCGTCTACGCCGCGGGCGGCCCGAAGGCGTAACAGCCGCCACGCACGGACCCTGGGGGCCCGGCCGGGAGAGATCCCGGCCGGGCCCCGTCGCGTCTGGGGCCGTTCGGTCGTGGGTCTCGGCCTGCTGGCGACCACCGACGCCCGGGACGTCGACCTGGCAGCTGGGCGCCTACACGGTCGTGCTCGGCTGCGGCGCCGGCATGCTCGGGCAGAACCTGGTGCTGGCCGCACCGGTCGCCGACGGGCCCGGTGCCCTCGGCGGCGGCGCGCCGCCCCGGGCGGCGGCGAGCCCGCGGCGCCGGACGTCAGCGGGCTGCCGCCGGAGGTGGTCGCGCTGGTGCAGGGCACCCGCGCCTGCTCGTGGTGCCGTTCATCCCGGAGAAGCCGCTGAAGACGACGTCGGGCTCGCAGCGGCCGGCCGAGGAGCAGGGCGGCGCGCCCGTCCTGCACCGACCGCAGCGGCCGTGTCCCACCCCGGTCCCGCGGCACCCGGCGCTCACGCGGCCGGCGCCCCGGGCCCGGGGTGGGCCGTGCCGGGGAGCGCGGTCCGGGGCTCGGCCAGCCGGGTCACCACGGGGCCGGCGACGGCGAGCACCAGCACGTACGCAGTGGTCAGGGGACCGAGCTCGGGCAGTCCGGCCACCACGGCCAGCCCGGCGATGACCACGGAGAACTCCCCGCGGGCGATCAGCGCCGTCCCGGCACGCCAGCGGCCCGGAGCCGCGACCCCGTCCCGGCGGGCCGCGTACCAGCCGGTCCCCACCTTGGTCGCCGCCGTCACGACGGCGAGGAGCAGCGCCGCCGGCAGGACCGGGAGGACGTCGGCGGGGTCGGTGCCCAGCCCGAAGGCCACGAAGAAGGTGGCCGCGAACAGGTCGCGCAGCGGGATGAGGATCCGCCGCACCCGTGCGGCGAAGGGGGCGGGCAGGGCCAGCCCGACGAGGAAGGCGCCGACCGCGGCCGAGACGCCCAGCGCCTGGGCCGCGCCGGCGACCAGCAGGGTCAGCCCGACCAGCCGCAGGAGGACCTGCTCGTCGTCGGGAGAGGTGAGCAGCACCCCGAGGCGGTGACCGTGGCGCCGGGCGGCGGCCAGGACCAGCACCACGGCCCCGGCGGCCAGGGCGAGGCCGCCGGCGGCCGCGGCCGGGCCGCCCCCGGCCAGCGCCACCGCGAGCAGCGGCAGCACAAGCGCCATCGCGAGGTCCTCGAGGACCAGGACCGACAGCACGGCCGGCGTCTCCCGGTTGGCCAGCCGGCCGAGGTCGGCCAGCAGCCGGGCCACGATGCCCGACGACGAGACGTAGGTGATGCCGCCGAGGGCCAGCGCTCCCTGCCAGGGCAGGCCGAGCGCCAGGCCGCCCACGATGCCCGGCGGCGCGTTGAGCAGCAGGTCCACCACGCCCGAACGGCCGTGGTGGCGCAGCGAGGCGAACAGCTCGTCCGGTGAGAACTCCAGGCCGAGGGCGAGCAGCAGCAGCACGACGCCGATCTCGGCCGCGGCCTCGATGAACGGGGTGGCCGTGGTCAGGGGCGCGACCCCGCCCTCGCCCACCGCCAGCGCGGCCACGAGGACGAACGGGATGGGGGAGAGGTCCAGGCGCCGGGCGAGCAGGCCGAGCAGCGCGAGCCCCAGGAAGAGCAGCCCCAGTTCGACCAGCAGCGCCTCGGTGCCGTGCACGCCGGGGGGCCTAGGCCGCGCCGTCCAGCCGCGCGCCGAGCTGGGTGAGCCCGGCGTCGGAGCCGATGGCGACGAGCACGTCCCCGGCGTGCAGGACCTCCGCCGGCCCGGGGGAGGGGACGACGTCGTTCTCCCGCACCACGGCCACGATCGAGCACCCGGTCAGCGTGCGGGCGCGGGTCTCCCCGAGCGGACGCCCGTCGAAGGGGGATCCCGGGCGGACGAGGAAGCGGGCGGACTCGAGGCCCGGCACCTCCCGGGAGAGGTCGACGAACCGCTGGGTCAGCCGTGGCGCGCCGAGGAGCTCGGCCAGGACGCCGGTCTCCTCGGCGTCGAGCCGGAACACGGCGCGGGCGCGGTCCGGGTCGCGCCGGTCGAACACGGCCACCTCCGCGCCGCCCTCGCGCTGGACGACGACGGCCAGGCGGTCACCGGCGCGCGTCGTGAGTCCGTAGCGCACGCCGACGCCGGGCAGCATGGTCTCGTCGAGATCCACCACGCGGGCATCGTGGCAGAGCGTCGCGGGTCGGGGCGCACGGTGGCCGGGGTCACCGGCGGCCGGCCGCTCCGGCGGGCAGAGCGCCCCCCCGGCCGGCGTTGTACCGGGCGTGACCGACCGTCTCCACCTCGCCGTCCTCGGTGACTCGATCGCGTACGGCACCGGTGCCGCGCGGGTCGAGGACGGCCTCGGCCCGCGGCTGGCGCAGGTGCTGCGCAGCGCGGGCATCGACACCGACCTGTCCGTGCTGGCCGTGCCCGGCGCGGTCTCCCGCGACCTCGCCGCGCAGGTCCGCCGGGCCGCGCCGCTGGGCGCCGACCTCGCCGTCGTGGTGATCGGCGCCAACGACCTGGCCCGGTTCCTCCCCGTCGAGCAGGCGGTGGGCGCGCTCGGCGCCGCCGTCGACGGGCTGCGCGCCGCGGGCACCGACGTCGTCGTGGTGCCGGCGCCGGACATGTCCAGCGTGCCGTTCGTACCGCCGGCGTTCCGGCCGGTCGTGCAGGCCGCCTGCGCGGCGATGCAGCAGCGGCAGGCGGAGGTGGCGCGGGCGCGCGGCGCCGCCGTCGCGGCCGTGTCCGCCGAGGTGGGCCGGGCGTTCACCACCGACCCGGCGCTGTTCTCCGCCGACCGGTTCCACCCCTCCTCGGGCGGCTACGCGCGGATCGCGGCGGCGCTGGCCCCGACGGTGCTGGCCACCGCCCGCGCCCGCCGGGACCGCCGCGCCGCCTGAGCTCACGCGGCCCGGGTCGCCTCCGCGGTCGCCCGGCGCAGGCCCTCGAGGTCGAGGTCCGGGCCGTAGCCGGCGGTGCCGGGCTCGATCCGCCAGCTCTCGGCCAGCGGGCCCAGGTCGAGGACGTCGAAGCCGACCTCGTCGATGAACGAGGCGACGACCTCCCGGGCCGAGGCGTCGTCCCCGGCGACGGCCAGCGCCCGCCGGTGCGGGGTGCCGCTCGGCGTCCGCCGGGCGGTGATCTGCCCGGCGGCGATGTGGTTGAACGCCTTGACCACGCGCGACGTGGGCAGGTGGTCCTGCAGCAGCTGGGAGCTGGTGGTGGTGCCCTCGTCGAGGGCGGGGACGTGCCCGTCGCGCTCCGGGTAGTAGTTGTTGGTGTCGACGACGACCTTCCCGGCCAGGGGCTCGACCGGGATGTCGGGGACCGCCCTGAGCGGCACGGTGACGACGACGAGGTCGCCGGCGGCGCCGGCCTCGGCCGCGGTCGCCGCGCGCACCGTGCCCCGGCGGGAGGGCCGGTCGGCGAGCGCGTCGACGAGGCCGGCGAGGGTCTCCGGGCCGCGGGAGTTGGCGAGGACGACGTCGTAGCCGAGGTCGGTGGCCGCCTGCGCGAGCGCCGTGCCGATGTGGCCGGCGCCGATGATGCCGAGAGTGGTCATGCCTGCCGCCAACGCGCCGGCCGGCGGCTCATTCCCGGTCCAGCGCTCCCTGGGCCCGGTCCAGCGCGTCGGCCAGGAGCTCGGCGAGGTGCTTCCCCGGCCGGTCGGCGAGCTGGTCCAGCTGCGTGCGGCAGGAGAACCCGTCGGCCAGCACGACGGCGTCCGGGCCGGCCGCGCGGACGGCGGGCAGCAGCTGCTGCTCCGCGATCGTCACCGACACCTCGTGGTGCCCGCGCTCGACGCCCCAGTTGCCGGCCAGCCCGCAGCAGCCGCCGAGCCGGGTGACCGTCGCGCCGGCCCGGCGCAGCAGCCGCTCGTCGGTCGCCCAGCCCATCACCGCGTGGTGGTGGCAGTGCGGCTGCGCGACCACCTCGACGCCGGCCAGCGACGGCGGCGCCCACCCCTCGGTGGCGGTGAGCAGCTCGGCCAGCGTCCGGGTGGCCGCGGCGACCCGCGCCGCCGTGGCACCCCCGCCCACCCCCTCGAGCAGCTCGACGGCGTCGCTGCGCAGCGCCGCGGTGCACGAGGGCTCCACCCCGACGATCGGGATGCCCGCGTCGGCCAGCGGCGCCAGCCGGTGCACGGTGTCGCCGAGGATGCGCTTGGCGGTGTCCAGCTGCCCGGTGGTGATCCAGGTCAGCCCGCAGCAGGTGTCGTCGCCGGGCACCTGCACCGAGTAGCCGGCGGCCTCGAGCACCCGGACGGCGGCGTGCGCGGCCTCCGGCGCGAAGTGGTCGGTGAACGAGTCCACCCACAGCGCCACCGGCGCGCCGCCGCCGGGCCGCGGGGTGAACGACTGACGGAAGGTGCGCGGCGCGAACGACGGCAGCGACCGCCGCCGGTCCACGCCGGCGCCCCACTTCGCCAGCCGCCCGCCGAGCCGGTTGCGCAGCACCGCGTTGACCAGCCGGGGCGCCCGAGCGGCCAGGTCGGACCACATCGGCAGCCGGCCCAGCGTGTAGTGCGCCAGCGGCCGGAGGCGGCGCCGGTAGGACTGGTGCAGCACCTCGGACTTGTAGCTGGCCATGTCCACGCCGGTCGGGCAGTCCCGCGAGCAGCCCTTGCACGACAGGCACAGGTCGAGCGCGGCGTGCACCTCCGGCGAGCGCCAGTCCCGCACCGGCCCGCCGGGCGCGAGCATCTCCTGCAGCACCCGGGCGCGGCCGCGGGTGGAGTCCTTCTCCTCGCGGGTGGCCGGGAACGACGGGCACATCACCGCGACGCCGGACGGGTCGGCCCGGCACTTGCCGACGCCGGTGCAGCGGTGCACCGCGTTGGACAGGTCGCCGTCGTCGTGCCGGTAGGCCAGCGCCAGGCCCTCGCGCAGCCGGGGTGCGGCGGCCACCCGGACGTCGTCGTCCAGGCGGGCCGGGCGCACCAGCACGCCCGGGTTGAGCACGTCGTCGGGGTCGAACAGCGCCTTGACCTGCGCGAACAGGTCCAGCGCGGCGGGGGAGTACATGGCCGACAGCAGCTCGCTGCGGGCCCGGCCGTCGCCGTGCTCGCCCGACACCGACCCGCCGTAGCGGGCGACCAGCCGGGCGGCGTCCTCGACGAACGAGCGGTAGGCGGCCCGGCCGCGGTCGGGCTCGCGGCCGAACGGGAAGTCGATGCGCACGTGCACGCAGCCGTCGCCGAAGTGGCCGTACGGCACGCCCTGCAGCCCGTGCTGCTCCAGCAGCGCGTCGAACTCGCGCAGGTAGGCGCCGAGGGACTCCACCGGCACGGCGGCGTCCTCCCAGCCGGCGTGCGCGGGGCGGCCGTCGGAGGTGCGCGCGGCCAGGCCCGCGCCGTCCTCCCGGATCCGCCAGATGGCGGCGGCGTGCGCGACGTCGGTGACCACCAGGGCGTCCAGCGCGCCGGCGTCGGCGACCACGCCCGCGCCCTTGGCCTCGACCTCGGCGACGGTGTCGCCGGTGACCTCGACGATCAGCCAGCCCGCGCCGCGCGGCAGGTCGGGGACGACGGCGGCCGGCACGTCGCGCAGCCGCTGCACGATCCGCTCGTCCAGGCCCTCGACGGCGGTCGGCCCGTGCCGGAGCAGGCCGGGCGTGGCGTCGGCGGCGTCGGCCATCGACGGGTAGCCGAGCACCACCAGCCCGCGGTACGGGGCGTCGGCGACCAGCCGCACGGTGGCGCCGAGGACGACGGCCAGCGTCCCCTCGCTGCCGACCAGCGCCCGGGTGACGTCGAAGCCGTGCTCGGGCAGCAGGTGCTCCAGCGAATAGCCCGACACCTGCCGGCCGAAGCGGCCGAGCTCGGTGCGGATGGTGGCCAGCTCGCGGCCGACCAGGGCGCGCAGGTCGTCGACCACCCCGCTGCCCGTGCCGTCCACGGCCGCCCCGGAGGTCAGCCGCAGCCGCTGCCCGGTCCCGGTGACGACGTCGAGGCCGACGACGTTGTCCGACGTCCGGCCGTAGCCCAGCGCCCGCGACCCGCAGGCGTTGTTGCCGATCATCCCGCCGACGGTGCAGCGGTTGGCGGTGCTCGGGTCCGGCCCGAAGCGCAGCCCGTGCGGGCGGGCGGCGACCTGCAGGCGGGCCTGGACGACGCCGGGGTCGATGACCGCGGTGCGGGCCTCGGCGTCGACCGCGTGCACCCGGTCCAGGTGCCGGCTGGTGTCGACGACGACCCCGGTGCCCACGGCGTTGCCGGCGATCGAGGTGCCCGCGCCGCGCATGGTCAGCGGCACGCCGAGCGTCCGGCAGACCTCGAGGGCCGCGACGACCTCGTCGGCGTCGCGCGGGCGGACGACGGCGCGCGGCAGCACGCGGTACAGCGAGCCGTCGGAGGAGTACAGCGCCCGGGCCAGGCCCGAGTCGTCGACGTCGCCGATCCCGGCCCGGCGGAGCGCGGCGGTGACCTCGGCGGTGTCGGCGGTGGTGTCGGCGAGTGCGCTGCTCACCCTCCCAGTGTCCCCGGTGCCGCCGCGGGGGCGGACGGCACCGGGGGGAGGCGTGTCAGTCGCCGGTCGGCGGCTCGTCCTCGCCGGACTCCTCCGCCGCGTCGGCCTCCTCCTTGGTGTGGTGCACCGCGCCGTCGGCGTGCTCCGGCGGGCCGTAGACCGTGTACAGGATCAGCGGGTTCTCGCCGGTGTTGACGAAGTTGTGCTTGGTCCCGGCCGGGACGACGACCAGGTCGCCCTGCGCGACCTTCTTCGTGGCGCCGCCGACCTTCGCCTCCCCGATGCCGCTGACGAAGGTGAGGATCTGGTCGATGTCCTCGTGGACCTCCTCGCCGATCTCCCCGCCCGGCGGGATGGTCATGACGACCAGCTGCGTGTTCTTCCCGGTCCACAGGACCCGGCGGAAGTCGGGGCTCTCCTCGGCGACGGTCGCGATGGTGAAGTGGATGACGGACGCCATGGACGGCGCTCCTCCCTGTCTCGCGGCACCCGGACGGTGCTCCTCGGACCAGCCTTGCCCCCCGCTGCTGCGGCCCATGCCTGTTCCTCCGCGGGGGTGGTGCACCCGCGCCCGGCCCTGCTAGCGTCCCGGCATCACGGTTGGAATGTCCAACCGACAAGCCTCCTGGGGGCGCGCGTGTCCCGATCGGTCGAGTCCCGTCCCGTGCCCGCGGCCGCCGACGGCGCCGGGACCGCCGTGCTGCAGCGGCGGACGCTCGCCGTCGTCGCGGTCAGCACCCTCGTCGTCCTCGCCGCCTTCGTCACCCCGCTGGCCACCGCCGTGGCCACCGCCGCCGAGCTCGGCGCCGGCGCGGGCGGGCAGGCGTGGCTGCTGTCGGCGATGAGCGTCGGGCTGGCCGCGGCGCTGCTGGTCACCGGCGCCGCCGCCGACGACCTCGGCCGCCGCCGGGTGTTCACCGCGGGCCTCGTGCTGCTGGCCGCCGGCGCCGCGCTGTCGGCCGCCGCGGGGTCGACCGGCGTCTTCGTCGCCGGCCGGCTGGTCGAGGGCGTGGGCGGCGCGGCCGTGCTGGCCTGCTCGCTCGGGCTGATCGCGCAGGTGTTCCCGCTCGGCCCGGCGCGGGCGCGGGCGGCGGCGGTCTGGGGCGCAAGCCTGGGCGCGGGCACCGGCGTGGGCGGGCTGGCCGCGGTGGTCCTCGACGGCGACACCGGCTGGCGGGCCACGCACGTCGCCACCGCCGTCGTCACGCTGCTGCTGGCGGTCGCCGCCCGGCTGCTGCTGCCGGAGGCGGCACCCGGCCGCCGGCCGCGGGTCGACGTCGCCGGGCCGGTGCTGCTCGTCGCCGCGGTGTGCTGCCTGCTCGTCGGGCTGGTCGCCACCCGCACCGGCACCGGGACCGCCACCGTCGTCGCGCTGCTCGCCGGCGGCGCGATCCTGACCGTCGGGTTCGTGCTGGCCGAGTCCCGGGTGCGCGCACCGATGGTCGACCTCGGCCTGTTCCGCGTCCGCGGCTTCCTCGCCGCGAGCGTCGGCGCGCTGGTCACCGGCGCAGCCACGGTCGGGCTGATGTCCTTCCTCGCCACCGTGCTGCAGCGGGCGCTGGGGGAGAGCCTGCTCGCGACGACGGTGCTCGTGCTCATCTGGTCCGCGGTGGCGACGGCGACGTCGGTGGGCCTGCGCTGGCTGCCCGGCGTCGACGGGCGCGTGCTGCTGGCCGCCGGCCTCGCGGTGTCGGCGGCGGGACTGGCGGCGCTGGCCGTCCTCGACCCCGGCGACCGGGCCGCCGCGCTGCTGCCGGGCCTGCTCGTCCTCGGCGTCGGCTACGGCGCGGCCAACGCGGCGCTCGGCCGCGAGGCGGTGGCACACGTGCCGCCGGAGCGGGCCGGCATGGGCAGCGGCGCCAACAACACCGCCCGCTACCTGGGCGCCGCCGTCGGCGTCACGCTGGTCGTCCTGCTGGTGACCGCGGGCGCGCCCGCCGGCACCGCGGCCGGCCTGCTCGCCGGGTGGGACGCGGCCGCGCTCGCCGGCGCCGGGGTCAGCGCGGCCGGGGCGCTGGCGGTGCTGGCACTGCGACCGGCGCGCCGCTGACCGCCACCACGGCCACCGCGGCGTCGCCGTCCGGGTCCGGCGCCGCCGCGCGCAGCCGCAGCAGACCGACGGTCACCAGCAGCACGCCGGTGCCGGCCGCGGTCCCGACGACGGCGAGCACCGACAGCCGCCCGGCCGCGGCCAGGACCTCCACCACCGCGCACTCGAGCGCGACGGCGCCCCAGACCGCGGCGGCCGCGACCCGGTCCGCGGCGGCGATGCCGGAGTAGAGGAGCAGCTGCGCCAGGGCCAGCAGCGCGCCGCACGCGGTGAACACCCACGCCCAGCCGCCCAGCGCGCTGCCGTAGGCGGCCCCGCCGACTAGCGGCAGCGCGGCCTCCCCGAGCGCCGCGGTGGCGGCGGTCAGCAGCGCACCCAGCCCGCCGACCACCGCCAGCGCGCGCGGCAGCTCGCGCCGCCGGGCCGCGGCGTCGGCCATCCGCGGCAGCACGACCACCCCGACGCCCTGCGGCAGCCAGTAGGCGACCTTGGCGAACACCGCGCCGACGGCGTACTCGCCGGCCAGCGCCGCCGGCAGGTGGTGCCGGGCGAGCAGCAGGTCGACGTTGACCAGCAGCACCAGCCCGGCCAGCGCCCCCGCCGCGCGGGCCGCCGCCCGGGCGGGCGCGCGCAGCCCGCGGGCCACCCCCGGCCGGCCGGCGCAGAGCCACGACACGGCCGCGCCGGCCGCGCACCCGGCGGCCATGCCGGCCAGCGCCGCGGCCGGCGTGCCGCCGGTCAGCAGGCCGGTCAGCGCGCCCGCCGTCTTCAGCGACCCGAAGGCGACGACGACCACCGCCAGCCGCCCGTGCCGACCGGTGCCCTGCAGGACGCCGTCGTAGGTGCCGACCAGCGTGTGCGGCACGAGGACGGCGACCATCCAGGCGGCCGCGGTCGCGTCGGGCAGCCGCAGCAGCGCCACCACCGGCGCCAGCGCGAGCAGCCCCACGAGCGCGGTGGCGGCGCCGGTGGCCAGCGCGGTCGCGTGCAGGCGCGGCGCCTCGGCCGCGGCCGCCTCCGGTGACCGGTCGCCCAGCCGCAGCGCGGTGGCGGTCTGCAGCCCGGTGGCCGGCACCGTGCCGACCAGCAGCACGCCGAGCAGCGCAGCCAGTTCCCCGTAGGACACCGGGGTGAGCACCCGCGCGGCCAGCACGGTGACCACGTAGGACAGCGCGCTCACCGACAGCAGCGCCGCGGACACCAGCGCCGCCGGCGCCACGCGGGCCGCCCGGCTGCGGGACGCGCTCACGCCGCGCACCTACGCTGCTGGCGCCCGGGAGCCGGGCACGACGGGGGAGAGGGGCGCGCGTGGAGACCGCCGTCGATCCCGTCATCGCGCCCGACCGCTCCCCGTGGCCGGCCCGCGCGCTGGCCGCCGCGGTGGCGCTGCTGGTGACCGCGCCGGTGCTCGCGCCCGGCTACGTGCTGCTCGCCGACATGGTGTTCGTGCCGCGCCAGGACCTCGACCTCGACGCGCTCGGCCTGTCCGGCGGGCTGCCCCGCGCGGTCCCTGCCGACGGCGCGGCGGCCCTGCTCACCGCCGTGCTGCCCGGCTCGCTGGTGCAGGCCGCCGTGCTGCTGCTCACCGTCTACGCCGCGGTGCTCGGCGCCGCGCGGCTGGTGCCGCCGGGCCCGGAGGGGCGCCGCGGCGCGGCCGGCGCGGTCGCCGGGCTGGTCTACGGCTGGAGCCCCTACCTCGCCGAGCGGCTGCTCATCGGCCACTGGACGCTGCTGGTGGCGTGGGCCGCGCTGCCCTGGGTGGTGCGGGCCGGGCTGCGGCTGCGCGCCGGCGAGCCGCGGGCGCTGCCCTGGCTGGTGCTCGCCGTCGCGCCGGCCGCGCTCACCCCCACCGGCAGCCTGCTCGCCGCGGGCGCCGTGCTCGCCGGCACCGGCCGCCGCTCCGCCCTGCGCGGGCTGGCGGCGGTCGCGCTGCTCTCGGCGCCGTGGGTGGTCGCCGGCCTGCTCGCCCCGGTCACCGGCACGTCGGACCCGTCCGGGGTGGCCGCCTTCGCCGCGCGCGGCGAGAACTGGGCCGGCGCCGTGGTCGCCGTCCTCGGCACCGGCGGCATCTGGAACGGCGCGGCCGTCCCCGGCAGCCGCGCGTCGGTGCTCGTCCCGCTGGTCACCGCGCTGCTGCTCGCCCTCGCCGCCGCGGGCTGGGCGCCGCGGCCCGCCCGCGCGGGCGGCGGCGGCCGGCTGCTCGGACTCGGGGCCGCGGGCCTGCTGCTCGCCGTCGCGGGCGTCCTGCCCGGCACGCGGGACCTGCTCGAGACCGCGGTCGCCGGCGTGCCGGGGGCCGGCCTGCTGCGCGACGGGCAGAAGTGGGCCGCCTGGCTCGCGCTGCCGCTCGCCGTCGGCGCCGGGCTGGGCACCCGCCGCGCGGTCGCGGCCGTGCGCGCGCACCTGCCGGGCCCGGCCGGCGGGGCGGTCGCCGTCGCGGCCGCGCTGCTGCCGCTGGTCGCCGTCCCCGACCTCGCCTGGGGCGTCGGCGGCCGGCTGCAGCCGGTGGCCTGGCCCGCCGACTGGCAGACCGTGCGCACCGTCCTCGCCGAGGACCCCGCGCCCGGCGACGTGCTGGTCCTGCCCGCCGGCGCCTACCGGGCGTTCGGCTGGAACGACGACCGCCCGCAGCTGGACCCCGCGGCCCGCTGGCTGCCCCGGCCGGTCCTCGCCGACGACACGCTGGTCGTCGACGGCCGGCCGGTGCGCGGCGAGGACGCCCGCGCCGCGCGGGCCCTCGCCGCCGCCGGGGACCCGCGGGCGCTGGCCCGGCTCGGCGTCGGCTGGGTGCTGGTCGAGCGCGGCACGCCCGGCCCGGCGGTCCCCGCCGCGGTGGGGGACCTGCCGCTCGTCGTCGACGGCGCCGACCTGCGGCTGTACCGCGTGCCCGGCGCGCTGCCGGGTCCCCGGCCGTCGGCCGCGCGGGCGGCCGCGGTGGGGGTCGCTCACGGCGCCGCGCTCGGCGCGGTGGCCGGGGCTGCGTTGTGGATCACGCTCGCGGCGTCTATGGTCCCGCTCCGACGTCGCCCCCCGAGGAAACGAGTGCCCGCGTGAAGACCCTCCTGGCCGTGCTCCTGTCCCTCGGCACCGGTGCCGGCATCGGTGCCGCGGCCGTCGCCGGCGTCTCGGCCGCCGTCGACCCGGACACCTCCGCCGTCGAGCAGAGCGACCAGCAGCCGATCGACGTCCTGGACTACGGCACCCGCGGCTGACCCCCGGCCGGCGTCCGCACCGGCGGGCGCCGGCACCCCCGCCAGGACCCCGCGCAGCACCCGCGCCCAGCCCCGCACGGCCGACGGCCAGTCGAACCGGGCCGCGTGCCGGGCCGCCGCCGCACCCATCGCCGACCGCGCGAGCGGGTCGGCCAGCAACCGGTCCACCGCCTCGGTGAGCTCGTCGAGGTCGTCGACCAGCACGCCGGTGCGGCCGTCGAGCACCGACTCGGTGAGCCCGCCCGAGGACCGGTAGCCCACCGTCGGCGTCCGGTGCGCGCCCGCCTCGGTGACCACCAGGCCCCACCCCTCCTTGACCGAGGGGCACAGCTGCAGCCACGCCCGCGCCAGCTCGGCGTGCTTGGCCGGCTCGTCCAGGAAGCCGTGGAACTCGACCCGGTCGGCGACGCCCAGCCGCTCCGCCTCGGCCCGCAGCCGGTCCTCCCACCAGCCCTCGCCGACGACCGAGAGCACCAGGTCGGGCCGGTGCCGCCGCAGCCGGGCCAGCACCTCGAGGGCGTGCTCGACCCGCTTGTGCGGCACCAGCCGGCCGAGCACCACCACCCGCGGCGTCGCCGAGCGGCGCACCGCCACCGGCGGCGCGGGCTCCACCCCGTTGGGGACGACGGTGACCCGCGACGGCGCGACGCCGAGCCCGGCCAGCTCCGTGCGGGTGGCCCCGGAGACGGTGACGTACCGGGACCGCCGGTAGACCCACGGCGCGAGCCGCGACTCCAGCCACCAGCCCACCGCGCCGCCGACTCGGCCGAACACGATCGGCCACTGCTCGCGGTGCACGTGGTGGACCAGCACCGTCACCGGCGCGCGGGTCACCAGCGGGCTGCAGAAGGGCAGCCCGTTCTGCACGTCGACGACGAGCCGGGCGCGCGAGCGCCGCACGTGCAGCAGCGCCCGCGGGTAGACGCCGAGCCGGCCGCCGCGGCGCACGACGTGCACCCCGCCCACGACCTCCTCCGCCGGGGCGCGGTCGTGGGCGGCGCAGAACATCTCGACCCGCAGCCCCGCGGCCGCGAGCCCCTCGGCGACCCGGTGCACGTACCGTTCGGACCCGCCGCCCTCCGGGTGGCCGAGGTCGCGCCAGTTGACGAACAGGACGTCGACGGGCGGACGCCGGGGGGAGAGGCGGATCACCCGCGGCACGATACAGACGGGTACCAGCCATTCCACCCGCCCGAACGGGCGGTCCTTCCAGTGCTGAGGAGAGGCCCCGGAAATGGACCGGACGGCGACGTTGCGGCGGTCGGTGCGGCTGTTCCGCGCCTTCCTGCGCGAGCAGAGCGATCCCGATTCCTTCTACGGCGTCCTGGCCGAGGACTCGGTGCGCCAGCTCGCCCGGCACGCCGACCTCGCCGGGGCCACCGTCCTCGACGTCGGCGGCGGGCCGGGGTACTTCTCGGCCGCCTTCCGCGCGGCCGGCGCCCGCTACGTCGGCCTCGAGCCCGACGCCGGTGAGATGGCCGCGCGCGGCGAGCCGGAGCCCGGGACGGTGCGCGGCAGCGGCGAGGCGCTGCCGGTGCGCACCGGCGCCGTCGACGTCTGCTACTCCTCCAACGTGCTGGAGCACGTGCGGCACCCGTGGGTGATGGCCGAGGAGATGGTGCGGGTGACCAGGCCCGGGGGCACCGTGCTGCTGTCGTTCACCCCCTGGCTGTCGCCGTGGGGCGGGCACGAGACCGCGCCCTGGCACTACCTCGGCGGGGCGCGCGCCCGCCGGCGCTACCGGCGGCGCACCGGCCGCGAGCCGAAGAACCGGTTCGGCGAGTCGCTGTTCGCCGTCTCCGCGGGGGCGGCGGTCCGCTGGGCCCGGCGCTGCCCGGACGCCGACCTCGTGGCGGTGTACCCGCGCTACCACCCGTGGTGGGCGGCGTGGGTCGCGCGCGTGCCGGGGCTGCGGGAGGTCGCCGGCTGGAACGTCGTCCTGGTGCTCCGGCGCCGTGCGTGTGACGCCCGGTAACGGGTGTTATCGACGCCGGTACGTGGCCGTACCCGACCCGATCGGGGGACCGGTACCGACCGGAACCGGCCGGAGTTGGCCTGTGGTGTGGCCGACAGTAATGTGACCGCGCTGCGACGCCGGTGGAGCCGTCGCTTCGGTCGAGGAGGTCCCCGCATGCGTCGTCGTGTCCTCGGGTTTGTGCTGCTGGCCCTGGGCGCGCTGTGCCTCGGTGCCGCGCTCGCGATCCGCCTGGTGCTGGCGCCCACCCTGGTGACGCTGCCCCTCGACCAGGAGGCCTCGCGGGCCGTCGTCGACGAGGACGCGACCTACCTGGACATGGAGCGGCTGGAGGAGGCGCAGGGCGAGGTCACCGCGCGGCTGACCGTCCAGGGCGACGCCGACTCACCCGACGCCTCCGACGACGTCGCCGTCTGGGCCTCCGGCACCACGATCACCACGGCCGACGGCACGCTGGTCACCGAGCCCTCCGAGGTCGTCAACTGCCTCGACCGGGAGACGGCCGAGGCGGTGGACTGCGGCGCGGCCAGCGAGGACATCGACGGCCTGACGCTGACCTTCCCGTTCCACACCCGGCAGCGGGACTACGAGGTGTGGAACGGCAACGTCGGCGAGGCGGTTCCCGCCCGCTACGACGGCGAGGACGAGGTCGAGGGCGTCGAGGTCTACCGGTTCCTGCAGTCGGTCCCCGAGACGGTGATCCGCCAGATCGAGGTCCCCGGCAGCCTGGCCGGCGAGTCGGGCGACGCGACCGTCACCGCCGACGTCGTCTTCAGCAGCGAGCGGGAGATCCTGGTCGAGCCGGTCAGCGGCAAGATCGTCAGCTCCGTCGAGAGCCCGGTGACGGTGCTGCGCGGCCCGAGCGGCGACAACGGCGTGACGGTGCTGTCCGCCGAGCTCGGCCCCACCGAGGACGGGCTGCGCGACGCCGCCGCGGACGCCGCCGACACCCGCGACCAGATCACCCTCGTCCAGCGCACCCTGCCGCTCGCCGTCGCCGGGCTCGGCGTGCTGCTGCTGATCGCCGGCGCCGTGCTGCTCCTGCGCGCCGACCGCGGCGCCCACCGGGCCTCCGTGACGGCCGCCGTCCCGCCGACCGCCCCGGTGTCCTTCGCCAAGTGACGCCCGACCGCCGGCGCGCCCCCCTCCCGGGGTCGTGACCGTCGCTCCGCCGACGACCGAGCCCGCCGGGACCGCCCCGGCGGGCTCGGTCGCGTCGCGGGAGCCCGACCGCGCCCCGCGGGGCCCCGGGTCGGCGGCGCTGCTGCGGCGGCTGCGGCTCGCGATCGTCTGCACCGCCTTCCTCGGGCTGGCGCTCACCCAGTCGCCGGGCCGGGTCGTGCCGGACACCAAGCTCGACCTCGCCGTCGACCCCGCCGGCTTCCTCGGCCGCGCCCTGCGGCTGTGGGAGCCCGAGGGCTTCGCCGGGCAGGTGCAGAACCAGGCCTACGGCTACCTGTTCCCGATGGGCCCCTTCTCCGCCCTCGGCGACGCGGCGGGCCTGCCGGCCTGGGTGGTGCAGCGGCTGTGGTGGGCGCTGCTGATGAGCACCGCGTTCCTCGGCGTCGTCGTCCTGGTCCGGCGGCTGGGCATCGGGACGCCGGCGGCGGCGATCGCCGGCGGGCTGGCCTACGCGCTCGCCCCGCGCATGGTCACCGCCCTCGGCGCCACCTCGGTCGAGGTGGTCCCGATGGCGGTGGCGCCGTGGGTGCTGGTGCCGCTGGTCGGCGCCGCCGCGGTCCGCTCGCCGCGGCGGGCGGCCACCCTGTCCGGCCTCGCGGTGCTCTGCGCCGGCGGCGTCAACGCGGTGGCGGCCGCCGCCGTCCTCCCGCTGCCGGTGCTCTGGCTGCTCACCCGGCCCGGCGGGCCGCTGCGGCGCCGGCTGGCCGCCTGGTGGGCCGGCGCGGTGCTGCTGGCCACGGCCTGGTGGGCGGGTCCGCTGCTGCTGCTCGGCCGGTACAGCCCGCCGTTCCTGGACTACATCGAGAACGCCGACGTCACCACCGCGCCGACCGACGTGCTGTCGGTCCTGCGCGGCACCGACCACTGGCTGGCGTACCTCGGCTCGGCGACCGGGCCGCTGTGGCCGGCCGGCTGGACGCTGGTGGCCGAGACCCTCCCGGCGGCCGGGACGCTCGTCCTCGCCGCGGCCGGCCTGTGGTCGCTGGCCCGCCGCGACCTGCCCGAGCGCACCTGGCTGGTGCTCGGCCTGCTGGCCGGGGTCGCGCTGGTGACGCTGGGCCACCTGGCGACCGTCGACGGGCTGCTCGCCGGCCCGCTCAACGCCGCCCTCGACGGGCCGCTGGCGCCGCTGCGCAACGTGCACAAGTTCGACCTCGTGCTGCGGCTGCCGCTGGCGCTGGCCCTGGCGCACCTGGTCGGCGTCCTCGCCCGGCGGTCCCGGCAGCGGCCCGGCCGGCGGCCGGCGTGGGTGACCGAGTGGGTGCCCGCGTGGCCCGACCGCCGGCCGCAGCCGGCGACGCTGCTGGTCCGCGGCGTCCTGGCGCTCGTGGTGGCCGCGCTGGCCGCCACCGCCTCGCCCGCGCTCGCGGCCCGGCTCGCGCCGCCGACCGGCTTCGAGGAGGTCCCCGGGTACTGGGCGGACGCGGCGCGCTACCTGGCCGCCGAGCAGCCCGCCGGCCGCGCGCTGCTGGTGCCGGCGTCGTCGTTCGGCACCTACGCGTGGGGCAGCCCGCAGGACGAGCCGCTGCAGCCGCTGGCGGACTCGCCGTGGGACGTCCGCAACGCCGTCCCGCTGACCCCCGAGGGGCACATCCGCGTCCTCGACGCCGTGCAGCGGCGGCTCGAGCGCGGCGAGGGCTCGGCGGGGCTGACCCGCTACCTGGCCCGCGCCGGCTTCTCCCACCTGGTGCTCCGCAACGACCTGGACACCGGCGCCGCGGGGTCGGCGCGGTCGGTGGTGGTGCGCCAGGCGCTGCGGGACTCGCCGGGCATCACGCCGGTCGCCGCCTTCGGGCCGGCGGTCCCCGAGCTGCCCTACGTCGACGGGATCTCGCTGGACGCCGGCCTGGTCGAGCCCGCGCCCGCGGTCGAGGTCTACGCCGTCGAGGACCCCGCGCCCCGGGCGTGGACCGCGCCGCTGGCCGACGCCGCGGTGGTCAGCGGCGGGCCCGACGCGGTGCTCGCCCTGGAGGACCGCGGCCTGGTCACCGACCGGCCCACGGTGCCGGCCGGCGCGGCTCCCGACGGCGCCGGGCCGGCGGTGGTCAGCGACGCCCTCGTGCGCCGCGAGCGCAGCTTCGGCCGGATCGACGGGGCGACGTCGGCCGCGCTGTCCCCGGACGACCCGCGGCGCCTGACCGGCCCCGCCCGCGACTACCGGGTCGAGCACCCCGAGCAGGCGGAGACGGTCGCGCGCTACGCGGGCGGCACCCCGAGCGCGTCGAGCTCGGCGTCCGACGCGGGCGCCCTCGGCGGGTCCGACCCGGCCGCCACGCCGTGGGCCGCGCTGGACGGCGACCCGGCCACCGCGTGGCGGCCGGCCCCCGCCTACGGCGGGCAGGGTGCCTCCTGGTGGCGGGTCACCGCCGACGCCCCGTTCCGCGCCGCCGGCGTCACGGTCACCCTCGCCGCCGAGACCGCCGACGACCCGCCGGCCGCCGTCCGGCTCACCACCGACACCGGCACCGTCACCCGGCCGCTGCGCGCGACCGCCGACCCGCAGGACCTGCCGCTGCCGGCGGGCACCACCCGGACCCTCACCGTCGGCGTCGACCCCGCCGACGGCGACCCCGGCGACGGGCTGGCCCTCGCCGAGGTGGACCTGCCCGGCGTCACCGTCACCCGCTCCCTGGTCACCCCCGCCCCCGACGGCGAGGTCGCGGCCTGGGCGTTCGACGCGCTCGGTCCGGACGGCACCGCCTCCGGCTGCGTCGTCGACGCCGGCGGGGACCCGCGCTGCGCCGCCGTCCTCGCCGCGGCCGCCGAGGAGACCGCGGGCCTGGACCGGGTGTTCACCGCGGCCGCGCCCACCGACGCCGACCTGGCGCTCACCGCCCGGCCGCGCCCCGGCCCGGCGCTGGACGCGCTGCTCGCCGACGCCGGCGGGGCGGGCGTCCGCGCCACCGCCAGCAGCACCGCGGTCGACGACCCGCGGGCGAGCGCGCTGGCGGCGGTCGACGGCGACCCGGCGACCGCCTGGCGGGCCGCGGCCGGCGACGACGCCCCGGCGCTGACGCTCACCTGGCCCGCGCCGCGCACGGTCGACTCGCTGCGGGTGGTCACCACCCCGGGCCTGGCCGCCTCCTTCCCGACGGCGGTCACCCTCGTCACCGGCGGGCTGCCGCGCACGATCGCCCTCGACGACGACGGCACCGCCCGCTTCGCCCCGGTCACCACCGACCGGCTGGAGGTGCGTTTCGCGCTGCCGCTGGAGCTGCAGACCTTCGACCCGGTCACCCGCTTCGTCACGCCGCTCGGCGTGGGGGTGAGCGAGCTCGAGGCCGGCGGCCCGGCGCCGCCCCTCGACGCCGGCGCCGAGGTCACCGTCCCGTGCGGTGACGGCCCGGTGGTGATCGTCGACGGGGAGCGCCGCGGGACCACCGCGCGGACCACGGTCGGCGCGCTGCGCGCCCTCGACGAGCTGGACCTGGAGCTCTGCGACGACCCCGGCGTCGCGCTGGCGGCGGGCGGGCACCGGCTGGTGGCCACCGGCACCGACGTGCTCGCCGTCCGCTCGGCGACGCTCACCGCCGCGGACCCCGGCCCCGCGCCCGGCCGGGAGGCGGCCGACGTGACGCGCTGGGACGCCGAGCACCGCGCCGTGCGGGTGGCCGCCCGGGACGAGCCGACGCTGCTGGTCGTCCCGGAGAACACCAACCCCGGGTGGCGGGCCACCCTCGACGGCGAGGTGCTGGACACCGTCGCCGTCGACGGGTGGCAGCAGGGCTACGTGCTCCCCCCGGGCGCGGCGGGGACGGTGACGCTGGACTTCCTCCCCGGCACGGCCTACCGGGCCGCGCTCACCGCCGGTGCCGCGGCGGTGCTCCTGCTGGTGC
This sequence comes from Geodermatophilus sp. SYSU D00879, assembly GCF_054050375.1. NCBI lineage: Bacteria > Bacillati > Actinomycetota > Actinomycetes > Geodermatophilales > Geodermatophilaceae > Geodermatophilus > Geodermatophilus sp. SYSU D00879. Next base: position 138,496 of record NZ_JBJGZF010000008.1, on the reverse strand, counting down.
TGCTCGCCGTCCTGCCGGTGCGCCGGCCGCGGCCCGTGCCGGCCCCCGGGCGCCGCGGCCGGGGCGGGCAGGTGCTCGTGGTGCTCGCCGCCGTCGCCGGCACCGCGCTGGCCGGCGGGGTCGTCGGCCTCGGGCTGCTGGCGGTCGCGGTGGCGGCAGGGGCAGCGCTGCGCACCCGGCGGGCCGCGGTGCTCGGGGGCGTGGCCGCCGGGGCGGTGGCGGTCGCCGGCGTCCTGCTGCTCGTGGTGCCCGACGCGACCGGCACCGCCCGGCAGGTGCTGGCGCTGGCCGCGCTCGCGGCGGTGGTGGCCGCGGTGCTGCCCGCGCCCCGGGTCCGGCGGCCGCGGCTCCGCGCCGCGGACTGACCCGGCCTCAGGGGGCCAGGGTCTGCGCCTCGTCCTCGTCCCGCGCGATCACCTGGTCGGCGGGGCGGGCCGGCGGCCGGTCCGGGACCACGGGGCGCAGCCGCTCCACCAGCGGCCGCTCGAGGAACCGGTAGGAGACGGCCGCCGCGGCGACCGAGACCACGAGCGTCCCGCCGAGGACCACCGGCAGCGGGTGCGCGAACAGGTCCCAGAAGGTGACCAGCAGCAGCAGGTGGAACAGGAAGACGCCGTAGGAGATCTCGCCGGCCCAGCGCATCGGCCGGCCGGCGAGGAAGCGGCGGGCCCGGCCGGCGGTCTGGTCGCCGAAGACCAGCGGCACCAGGGCCAGGGCGGCGACGCCGGTGTAGAGCGCGTGCTTGACCACGACCTGCGCCCCGGTCAGCGGCTGGTCGATCTCGACCGAGCCGGTGAGCGGGCTCGCGGCGACCCAGAACAGCGCCGCGGCGCCGGCCCAGCAGGTCCACGGGCTCGACGCCAGCACGTGCACCAGGCGGACCGGCCCCCAGCCGGGCGGCGAGACGGTCAGGATCGCGGTGGCCATGCCGGCGGCGAACCAGGACAGGTAGGCCGGCAGCCACAGGGTGAGCGAGGCGAGGACCAGCGGGTCGCTCGCCGCCCACAGGCTCCAGACGGACCCCAGCACGGAGAGCACCCCGAGCGCGGCGACGAGCCGGGCCGGGCGCCACCCGCCGCACACCGCCAGCAGGCCGCGGACCAGCAGCGGCAGCAGCAGGTAGAAGGCGACCTCGGTGCACAGGCTCCACGCGTGGTCGAGGCCCTCGGCGTGCCAGTCGCGGGAGTAGATCTGGGTGAGGGTCAGGAACCGCAGCCAGTCGCCGGGGGTGGCGTCCTCGTTGCCCGGCAGGAACAGCAGCGCCAGCGCCACGCACAGCCAGTAGGCCGGGAGGATGCGCAGCGCCCGCCGCCATAGGAACGCCGCGGTCCGGGGCGCCGGGCGGCCCTCGGCGGCGGCGCGGAACAGCGGCTGGGACAGCAGGAAGCCCGACAGCGTGAAGAACACGGCGACGCCGACGTCGAGCCGGGCGAGGGCGAACCCGCCGAGGTCGGGGGTGTAGGACCCGCTCCAGAACGCGGCGTGGGTGGTGACGACGGCGAGCGCGGCCAGCGCGCGCAGGCCGTCGAGGGCCGGGTAGCGCACCGCGCTCAGCCCCCGCCCGGGGTCAGCGGGCGGGGCGTGCCCACCGTCACCGCGCCCACGCAGACCGGCACCGACGGGTCGTCGACGGTCACGACGACCTCGCCGACCGGCCCCTCGGCCTGCAGGAACAGGTCGTGCAGCCCGGCGCCGACCAGCGCGCCGCCGACCGTGCCGCCGGCCTGCACGGTGACCGCGTTGCCCGCCCCGGCGATGTAGGGGACCTGCACGATCCACCGCCCGTCGGGCACCGGCTCCTCCAGCGGGACGGTCACCGGCCCCTCGGCCACCCGCCAGCCGCAGTCGGGCACCGGGCCGGTCTCCGAGGTGCCCACGGGGTCGACGGCGGCGAGCTGGCCGCGGCCCCGGTCGTCGAGCGCGGCGAGCTGGTAGGCGATCTCGCCGACGGACTGGAAGTGCGGCTGGGCGGGCAGGCCGGAGAGGACCACCGACGCCCGGTTCGCCGGCGCCAGCGCGGCCGGGACGACGTCCTCGGGCACCGTCGTGTCGGCGAGCACCAGGTCCGGCCGGCCGATGACGGAGCCGCGGGCGCCGTCGACGTAGTCGCGGGTGGCGTTGACCGACCAGTGCTGCGCGAACCCGGCCGTGGAGAGGACGCAGCCGACGGCGAGCGCGGCGGCGACCGCGGTGCCCAGCGCCGGGCGGGCGAGCCGGTGGGCCGGCAGTCGCGCGGTCCGCGGGCGCAGGACCGGCGGCGCGCCGCGGACCGGCAGCGTCGCCAGCGCGAGGCCGAGGGCGGCGAGCAGCGCGACCGTGGCCGGCGGCACCGTGTCCGCGGGCAGCCCGCCGGCCACGGCCGGGCCGTCGGGCGCGGCGGCCTCGGCGACCAGCACGACCGCCCCGGCGACGGCGGTGAGCGCCCACGCGCGGAGCGCGCCGCGCCGCAGCACGACGCTGCCCAGCACGACGGCGGCGACCACGGCCCCCGCGCCCACCACCAGCGCCTGCGGCGGCGCCGGGACGGCGAAGGGCAGGGCCACCGGCCGCCAGACCCAGGGGCCGCCGACCAGGCCGGGCAGCACCGTCCGGGTCACCTCGCCGCCGAGCCCCGGGGCGGCCTCGCGCAGCGCGTCGCCGTCGACGAGCGGCCCGGCGCCGGTCAGCAGCCGGGCGAGCAGCCCCACGGCCACGCCGGCGACCTGCGCCGCCCAGGCGGCGGGCCGCGCGGCGAGGGCGCGCAGCCGGTCGCGGACCGGGCCGGTCGTGCCCCACAGCAGGGTGGCGGCGAGCAGCAGCAGCGGGACCAGCAGCACCCAGCCGGTGAACGACAGCCCGGCCGCGACGGCGAGCCCGGCGGCCACGGCCGGCCCGGGGCGGCCGGTGCGCAGCGCGCGGACGTGCCCGGCGACGGCGGCGAGCAGGCACAGCTGCACGGGCAGCTGCACCAGCGCCGCGCTCCACCACAGCCCGCCGACCAGGGGCAGGGAGCTGGCCAGGTACACCGTCAGCGGCAGCAGCACGGCCGGGCGGCGGCCGAACAGGTCGACCAGCAGCCGGTAGAGCAGCACGTCGACGGCGAGCTGCCCGGCCAGCACCAGCGTCACCAGCCCCGCCCACGCGTACGGCGCCACCGAGGCCACCCCGCCGGCCAGCGCCGCGGCGCCCGGGGGGCCGGGCACCTCGGGGGTCAGGCCGAGGAGGTGGGCGGCGGGGAGGAGGTCCTGCCGGGTGAGCCAGCCGCCGGCCGCCGTCCAGGCGCGGGCGGCCAGGGACAGGGTCACCAGCAGCGCGGCCAGCGCGGGGACGAGCGCCTCGCGCTCGACGCGCAGCGAGAGGACCGGGCGCCGGTCGGCCGCGGGCGACGCGTCCCCGGCGGCGTCGGTCGCGACGTCCGCCGCTGTGGTCATGGGCCTCCGATCCCCGTGAGCCAGGTCCCGGGGCAGCGTAGGACCCGCCGGTACCGCGCGGTATCCCGGTGGCGGGTGACCCGCCGGGCGGCTCAGCGGCGGGCGACGAGACCGACGAGCACCTCAGTGGCGACGTCGGTGTCCTCGGCCAGGGAGCCGGCCTCGCCGCGCTCGACCCGGACGAGCATGAGCTCGTTGAGCCCGCCGACCGCGGCGACGACGAGCGCCCGGTCCACCGCCCGCACCTCGTCGGGGTACCGCTCGGCCATCTCGGCGGCGACCCCGCGGATCAGCTCCACGTAGCGGTCGATGACCTGCCGCCGCAGGGTGAGCGCGTGCCGGCCGGCGGCCTGCACCTCCACCAGCGCCGCCCAGGCCACCTCCGGGTTGGCGGCGAGCACCTCGAGGTAGGCCCGCACGGCCGACCGCAGCCGGTCCCGCCAGGCCAGCCCCTCAGCGGCCGCCCGGTCCTGCGCGGCGTGCACGGTGGCGAGCATCTTGTCGGTGGCGCGGGTGTAGAGCTCGAGGAGGCAGTGCTCCTTGTCGCGGAAGTGCGCGTAGACGACGGTCTTGGACACCCGGCCCTCGCGGGCGATGTCGGAGATCGTCGTCGCGCGGTAGCCCTTCTCGGCCATGCAGGTGGCCAGCGCGAGGAGGATGCGCACCCGGCGGTGGGCGTCGTCCTCGGTCAGGTCCTCGGGGGAGACCAGTGCTGCGACCACCTCCCGATCCTAGGGCCGGGCACCCCCCGTCCGGGCCGCGCGCGGGCGCGTGCCGTGAGGCGACTCACCGCGGTACCGGGAACAACCGGTCCGCGGGAGCTGTCGTCCCCTCAGTGACGCCCCCGACCGCCGCCCGCACCCCGCTGCGCGCCTACGCCGTCTGGCTCACCGCGCTCGCCGCCTACGTCGTCGCCGTGTTCCACCGCGCCTCCCTCGGCGTGGCCGGGGTGGAGGCGCAGGAGCGGTTCTCCGCCGGGGCGTCGGCGGTCTCGCTGTTCCTGGTGCTGCAGCTCGCGGTCTACGCCGGGCTGCAGGTGCCGGTCGGGGTGGCGCTGGACCGCTTCGGCTCGCGCCGGCTGATCGTCGCGGGCGGGGTCACCATGGCCGCGGGCCAGCTGGTGCTGGCGCTGGCCACCGACGTGCCCACCGCGGTCGCCGCCCGCGTGCTGGTCGGGGCCGGCGACGCGATGACGTTCATCAGCGTGCTGCGGGTGATCGGCTTCTGGTTCGCCGGCCGCACCGTCCCGCTGGTCACCCAGCTCACCGGCATCCTCGGCCAGCTCGGGCAGGTCGTGGCCGCCTACCCGCTGGTCGCGCTGCTGCACACCGCGGGCTGGCGCAGCACCTTCCTCGGCGCGGCGGCGGCCGGCGTGCTGGTCGTCGTCCTGGTGCTCGCCACGCTGCGCGACGCGCCGCCCGGCGTCGCGCCCGCCACCCCCGCCGGGCTGGCCGAGGTGCGCCGCAACCTGGCGCTGACCTGGCGGGAGTCCGGCACCCGGATCGGCCTCTACACCCACCTGGTCACCCAGTTCTCCGGCACGGTCTTCGCGCTGCTGTGGGGCTATCCCTTCCTCGTCGTCGGCCAGGGGCTGTCCCCGGCGACGGCGGCCGGGCTGCTCACCCTGCTGGTGGTCGTCGGCATGGGGGTGGGGCCGCTGCTCGGCCGGCTGTGCGGGCGCTGGCCCCTGCGCCGCTCGGTGCTGGTCCTCGGCATCCTCGCCGTCACCGCCGCCACCTGGACCGTCGTCCTGCTGTGGCCCGGCCGCGCGCCGCTGTGGCTGCTCGTGCTGCTGGTCGTCGTGCTCGGCACCAACGGTCCCGGCTCGATGATCGGCTTCGACTTCGCCCGCACCTGGAACCCCGCCGAGCGGCAGGGCAGCGCCAGCGGCGTGGTCAACGTCGGCGGCTTCGTCGCCTCGCTGCTGACCATCCTGGCGATCGGCGCGGTGCTCGACGTCCTCACGCCCGGCGCCTCGACCGCCTACGACCTCGGCGCCTTCCGCGCCGCGTTCGCCGTCCAGTACCTGTTCTGGGCGATCGGCCTGGTCGGCGTGCTGCGCCACCGCCGGGCGCTGCGGGCGCGGCTGGCCCGCGACGGCGTCGTCCTCGCCCCGCTGGTGACGGCGGTCGGCGCCCGGCTGCGCGGCGGGTCCGCCTACCGCTGACCGGTGCGCGGGGGCGCCGTCCCGGCGGCCGGTGCGCCAGGATCGGGCGGCGTGCTGCCCGCCGGCGCGCTGCCGGCGGCGGCGGGATCGCTCGCCCTCGGCGCCGGCGGCGGGCTCGACTGGCTGGTGGGGGCGCTGGTCGGCGGGATCGCGGCGTCGTGCCCGAACGCCCGGGTGCTGCTGGGGGAGATCCGGCGCTGACCTGCGGCCCCCTGGGGGCGCGGGCAGGATCGCCCGCATGGACGTCGTGGTCGGGCTGGACAGCGGGACGACGGCGACCAAGGCGGTCACGGCCGGCACCGACGGGCGGGTGCGCGACCTGGTGAGCGTCGGCTACCCGCTGTCGGTACCCGCCCCCGGCCGCGCCGAGCTCGACGCGCACCGGGTCGCCGACGCCGCCGTCGAGGCGCTGGCCGCCGTCAGCCGGGCCGCCCGCGAGCGCGGCGACCGGGTGGTCGGGGTCTGCCTGTCCGCGGCCATGCACGGCCTGGTCCCCATGGACGACGACGGACGGCCGCTGGGCCCGGTCGTCACCTGGGCCGACGACCGCGCCGCGGGCTTCGCCGAGGCCCTGCGCGCCGACGGCCGCGCCGGCGGGCTGCACACCCGCACCGGGACGCCGGTGCACCCGATGTCCCCGCTGCTCAAGCTCGCCTGGATGCGCGCCGAGGAGCCCGGCCGGCTGGACGCGGTGCCGCGCTGGGGCGGGGTCAAGGAGCTCGTCGTGTCCGCGCTGCGCGGCGGGCCGCAGGTCCTCGACCGCGCCTGCGCCTCGGCCACCGGGCTCTACGGCATCCGCACCGGCACCTGGGACCCCGAGGCGCTGCAGCTGGCCGGGATCCGCCCCGGGCAGCTCGGCGAGGTCCTCCCCACGACGACGGTGCTCGAGGGCCTGCGCCCGGAGGTCGCCGCGGCCACCGGCCTGCCCGCGGACACCCCGCTGGTGCTCGGCGCCTCCGACGGCGTGCTGGCCAACCTCGGCATCGGCGCGGTCCGCCCCGAGGTCGCCGCCGTGTCGCTGGGCACCAGCGGCGCGATGCGCGTCGTCGTCCCGGCGCCGACCGTGGACCCGGCGCACCGGCTGTTCTGCTACGCGCTCACCGACGACCAGTGGGTGGTCGGCGGCGCGGTCAACAACGGCGGCTCGGTGGTGCGCTGGGCCGCCCAGGCGCTGGCCGAGGGGGAGGGGGTCACGGGGGAGGACGCCGACGCCCTCGACGCCCGGCTGCTCGAGGAGGCCGCCGCGGTGCCCGCCGGCAGCGCCGGGCTGCTGTGCCTGCCCTACCTGCTGGGGGAGCGGGCGCCGTGGTGGCGGTCCGGGCTGCGCGGGGCGTACGTCGGGCTGCGCCGCGAGCACCGCCGGGGGCACCTGGTGCGCGCCGCCGTCGAGGGCGTGTGCCAGCAGCTGGCGCTCGTCCGCGACGCGTTCTCGGCCACCGGCCTGCCCGTGACCGAGGTCCGCGCCACCGGCGGGGCGGTGGCCTCGCCGCTGTGGGTGTCCACCCTCGCCGCCGCGCTGGACCTGCCGGTGCGGGTCGCCGACTCCCCGGAGGGCACGGGGCTCGGCGCCTGCCTGCTCGGCCTGCACGCGCTGGGCGCGCTGCCCGACCTCGACGCCGCCACCGCGCTGGTCGGCGTCTCCGACCCGGTGGAGCCCGACCCGGCCGCCGCGGACCTCTACCGGCACACCCGCCCGCTCGTCGAGCGGTCCACCCGCGCGCTCGAAGACGTCCTGCGCGCCCTCGACGCCCTCGACGACGAGGGCTGACCCCCAGGAGGACCCATGCCCGAAGTCGAACCGGCTCTGGGAGCCGGGTGGCTGTTGCTCATCGCGGCGGTAGCCGTGGGCGTGCTGCTGTTCCTGATCATGAAGCTGAAGCTGCACGCGTTCCTGGCGCTGATCCTGGTCAGCCTGCTGGTCGCGCTGGTCACGCAGATCCCGCTCGAGGACGTCGTCACCACCCTCACCGAGGGGTTCGGCGCGACCCTGGCCAACGTCGCGCTGCTGGTCGGCCTCGGGGCGATGCTCGGGCGGCTGCTCGAGCACAGCGGCGGGGCGCAGGTGCTGGCCGACAGCCTCATCGGGCGGTTCGGGGAGAGACGGGCACCCCTGGCCCTGGGCGTGGCGGCGCTGCTGTTCGGCTTCCCGATCTTCTTCGACGCCGGGCTCGTGGTCTTCCTGCCCATCGTCTTCACCGTCGCCCGCCGGCTGGGCGGGTCGCTGCTCACCTACGGCCTGCCGGTCGCCGGCGCCTTCGCCGTCATGCACGCGTTCGTCCCGCCGCACCCGGGGCCGGTCGCGGCGGCCGAGCTGATCGGGGCCGACATCGGGCTGGTCCTGGTCTTCGGGCTGGTCGTCGGCCTGCCCACCTGGTACCTCGGCGGCTACCTGTTCGGCCTGTGGGCCGGGCGGCGCTTCGACGTCGCGGTGCCGCCGTCCGAGGACGACCCGGACGCCGGTGCCGCGCCGGAGGCCCCCGAGCCCACCGTCGCCGGGACCGCACCGGGCACGGCGGGCGCCTCCGGCGGCCTCCGGACCGGGACGGTCACCCGCCCGGCGCCGCCGCGCTTCGCCACCGTGGTCGGCATCCTGCTGCTCCCGCTCGTGCTGATCTTCCTCAACACCGGGCTGACCACCCTGGCCACCGCGGGGGCGCTCGAGGAGACGTCGTTCGTCGTGCGCGCGGGACAGCTGGTCGGCGCCACCCCGGTGGCGCTGCTGATCACCGTGCTGGTGGCGATCGTGGTGCTCGGCCGGCGGCGCGGCGAGAGCGGCGCCCAGGTCGAGTCCATCGTCAACAGCGCCCTGGGCCCGGTCTGCGCGGTCATCCTCATCACCGGCGCCGGCGGCATGTTCGGGGGCGTCCTGCGGGCCAGCGGCATCGGCACGGCGCTGGCCGACGTCCTCGGCGACATCGGCCTGCCGGTGATCGTGGCCGCGTTCGTGGTCTCCGTGCTGCTGCGGGTGGCGCAGGGCTCGGCGACGGTCGCCCTCACCACGACCGCCGGTCTCATGGCGCCGGTGGTCGAGGCCAGCAGCGGGCTGTCCTCCATCGACCTGGCGCTGATCGTCCTCGCGATCGCCGGCGGGGCCACCGTCCTCTCGCACGTCAACGACTCGGGGTTCTGGCTGGTCAGCCGGTTCTTCCAGATGGACGAGAAGACGACGCTCAAGACCTGGACCGTCATGGAGACGCTGCTCGGGACGCTCGGGTTCGTCTTCGCGCTCGTGCTCAGCCTCTTCCTGTAGACCCCGGACCCCGGGCGGCCCACCATGGCTGTCCGGGGTCCGCCCGGGGTCCGCAACGACGCGGGAGGAGCGGGGTCATGAGGGGTGCGGCGCGGGCCGCAGTGGCCGGACTCGGGGCGCTGGCGGCGGTGGCCGCCCGGGACCTGGCGCAGCGGGAGCACACCCTGCTGCGCAACTTCCCGGTGATCGGCCACGCCCGCTACCTGCTGGAGTCGATCGGCCCGGAGCTGCGGCAGTACCTGGTCGCCGGCAACAACGAGGAGCGGCCGTTCACCCGCGACCAGCGGCGCTGGGTGTACGCCTCGGCCAAGGGCGAGAACAACTACTTCGGGTTCGGCACCGACAACGACCTCGAGTACACGGCCGGCTACCCGGTCATCAACCACCGCACGTTCGGCCGCGCCGTGCCGCCGTCGCACCCGCACTCGGCGGCCGACGTCACGATCCCGTCGGCGAAGGTGCTCGGCGGCCCGCGCGGGCGGGCGCACGCGTTCCGGCCGCCGTCGGTGGTCAACGTGTCGGCGATGAGCTTCGGCTCGCTGTCCGGCGCCGCGGTCGAGGCGCTCAACCGCGGCGCGGCGCTGGCCGGCTGCCTGCACAACACCGGGGAGGGCGGGCTGTCGGTACACCACCGGCACGGCGGCGAGCTGGTGTTCCAGATCGGCACCGCCTACTTCGGCTGCCGCGACGAGGCCGGCCGGTTCGACCTGCAGCGGCTGAAGGACCTCGTGGCGTCCGCTCCCGTCCGGGCGCTGGAGATCAAGCTCAGCCAGGGCGCCAAGCCCGGGCTCGGCGGCGTGCTGCCCGCGGCCAAGGTGACCGCCGAGATCGCCGCCGCCCGCGGGGTGCCCGAGGGCGTGGACTGCGTCAGCCCGTCCCGGCACGCGGAGTTCACCGACACCGACAGCCTGCTCGACTGGGTGGAGCTGCTCGCGACCGAGACCGGCCTGCCGGTGGGGATCAAGTCCGCCGTCGGCGACCTGGTCTTCTGGGACGAGCTGACCCGGCTCATGGCCGACACCGGCCGCGGCGTGGACTTCGTGACCGTCGACGGCGGCGAGGGCGGCACCGGCGCCGCGCCGCTGATCTTCACCGACTCGGTGTCGCTGCCCTTCCAGCTCGGCTTCGCCCGCGTCTACAGCACCTTCGCCCGCCGCGGGCTGGCCGAGCAGGTCACCTTCGTCGGCGCCGGCAAGCTGGGCCTGCCCGACAACGCGGTGGTGGCCTTCGCGCTCGGCTGCGACATGGTCAACGTGGCCCGCGAGGCGATGCTCGCCATCGGCTGCATCCAGGCGCAGAAGTGCCACACCGACACCTGCCCGACCGGCGTCGCCACCCAGAACGCGTGGCTGGCGCACGGCCTGGACCCGGCGCTGAAGTCGGTGCGGCTGGCCAACTACGTGGCCACCCTGCGCCGGGACCTGCTCAAGGTGGCCGAGGCGTGCGGCGTCGAGCACCCCGGGCTGATCGACACCGGCTCGGTGGAGGTGCTCACCGGCCGGACGGCGTCACGGCCGCTGTCCGAGGTCTACGACTACGAGCCCGGCTGGGGCCTGCCCTCGGCCGCGGACCGGGCGGAGGTCGTCCGGGTCATGACGGCGGAGGCCCCGCAGGGCGGCTCGGCGGCGCCGTCGGAGGACGCCGTCCGCTGAGCCCACCCGCCGTCACCGGTCGGGGGCCGCCGGTGGCGACGCGCTACGGATGGGGCCGAAGGTCCCGCCGTCCCGTCCGGGCCCGCCACTAGCGTCGCCCGCTCCCGAGTGGTCCCGACTTCCCCGCGGAGGCCAAGATGGCGGCCTACCTGTACCGGTGCCCGGCGTGCGGCCCGTGGGAGGTGCGGCGGCCCATCGGCACCGCGCAGGCCTCCGAGCGGTGCCCCGCGTGCGGCGACACCGGCCGGCGCGTCTACACCGCCCCGCTGCTGGCGCGCACCCCGGCGCCGCTGGCCGCGGCGCGCTCGCGCGAGGAGGCCAGCGCCGACGCGCCCGCCGTGACGACGGCCGTGCCGCCGGCCGCCCGCCGCCCGGTGCCGCGCGACCCCCGGTGGAGCGCCCTCCCGAGGCCCTGACCAGCCCGCGCGGCGGCCACCGGGCCGGGCCGCCGTCGCCTCCCCGGCTCCCGCGCGGAGCCGCCGCGAACGGCCCGCGGACGCGGGTCGGCCCTCCCGTCAACGGAGATCGGAGTGTGGGGGACATGCCAGACGTCGTCTTCACCGTCGACCAGGCCAAGTCCATGCGCGACCAGGCCGTCCCGGGGCACAACCGCTGGCACCCGGACGTACCCGTCGCCACGATGGTCCGGCCCGGGCAGGACATCCGGGTGGAGTGCCGGGAGTGGACCGACGGCCAGATCGGCAACAACGACTCGGCCAACGACGTCCGCGACGTCGACCTGACCAGGGCACACATGCTCAGCGGACCCATCGGCGTCGAGGGGGCCGAACCCGGTGACCTGCTCGTGGTCGACATCCTGGACCTCGGCCCGGTGCAGGCGCCGCAGGAGTACGGCGACGCCCCCGGCCAGGGCTGGGGGTACACCGGCATCTTCGCCAAGGCCAACGGCGGCGGCTTCCTGACCGACTACTTCCCGGACGCCTACAAGGCGATCTGGGACTTCCACGGCCAGGTGGCCACCTCCCGGCACATCCCGGGCGTCCGCTACACCGGCCTGACCCACCCCGGGCTGTTCGGCACGGCCCCGTCGGCCGACCTGCTCGCGAGGTGGAACCGGCGGGAGAAGGCCCTGGCCGACACCGACCCCGACCGCGTGCCCGCCCTCGCGCTGCTCCCGATCGAGGCCCAGACGCTGGCCGGGCAGGCCGACGGCGACGTGGCCGCGGCGATCGCCCGGGACGGCGCCCGCACCGTGCCGGCTCGCGAGAACGGCGGCAACCACGACATCAAGAACTTCAGCCGCGGTTCCCGCGTCTTCTACCCGGTGCACGTGGAGGACGCGAAGCTCTCCGGCGGCGACCTGCACTTCAGCCAGGGCGACGGCGAGATCACGTTCTGCGGCGCCATCGAGATGGGCGGGTTCATCGACTTCCACATCGACCTGATCAAGGGCGGCATGGAGACCTACGGGGTGACCACCAACCCGGTGTTCATCCCGGGCAACGTCGAGCCCCGCTACTCGGAGTTCCTGACCTTCATCGGGGTATCGGTCGACCACGAGGAGGACCGAAACCTCTACCTGGACGCGACGCAGGCCTACCGCAACGCCTGCCTCAACGCCGTCCGGTACCTGCAGAAGTTCGGCTACTCCGGCGAGCAGGCCTACCTGCTGCTCGGCTCGGCGCCGATCGAGGGCCGCGTCAGCGGGGTCGTCGACATCCCGAACGCCTGCTGCTCGCTGTACCTGCCGACGGCGATCTTCGACTTCGACGTGAAGCCGTCGGCGTCGGGACCGGTCCGTGCCGACCGCGGGCAGTGCGCCGTCACGTCCTGACCGCCCGGCGGGTCCCGGCGCACGCCGGGACCCGTCCGCCCGGGCCGGGCGCCGCCCTCAGGCGGCGTCCGGCTCCGGGAACGGCTCGGGGAAGGGCCGGCGGACGGAGGGCCGGGCGGTCACCACGACCGGCCCGCCGCAGTTCCAGCAGGTCGGGTCGTCGTCACCGTCCTCCGTCACGTCCTGCCCGCCGACCTCGCACGGCGCGCACGTCCACACCACCTCGACCCGGAGTTGCACGGATCGCTCCTCACACGAGCACTGCACGGCTCCCGGTTGTTCGAGGCCGGGAGGGGGAGTACCCGGCGCGCCGTGCGCCCAACCGGGTCCGGGGGTCACCGACCGTGCCGAGGGGGCCGGGGCCGAGGGGAGTGGGAGGAGGCCAGAGGTGAGCGGGGAGGTGCCGCGGATCGAGCGCCACGAGGCGGCCGACCGCGCCGGCAAGGCCGCGCTGCGGGCGGCGCACGACCTCACCGAGGGGCTGTCGTCCGGGGAGCCCGACGACGACGTGCCCGAGCCGGTCGTCGTCCGCCGGGGCGGGCCGCACCGCTCGGTCGGCGGGCTGGCCGACCTGATCGACAGCGCCCTGGAGGAGAACGAGGCCCTCCAGGAGAACGAAGCCGTCCGGGAGAACGAACGGGAGTCCGGGGAGCCCGGCTCCTGACCGCCGGCGCGACCGCTGCCGGCACCAGCCACGGGGGACGTCCGCACCGTCGCGGGATCCGAGGAGATGACCGCACATGGGAGCCGTGGGACTGCTGTACGTGGGAGCCGTCCTGGTCGTCAACGGCCTGATGCTGCTGGGGCTGGTGGACGCCCGCGCCGCCGCCCCGCTCAACCTGTTCGTCGGGGCGCTGCAGGTGGTGACGCCGACCGTCCTGATCATCACGGCCGACGGGGACCCGGCCACGATCCTGGCCGCGTCGGGCCTCTACCTGTTCGGCTTCACGTACCTGTACGTGGGGATCAACCTGCTCGGCGGCCTCGACGGCACGGGGCTCGGCTGGTTCTCCGCGTTCGTGGCGGCGTGCGCGCTGGTGTACGCCGGGCTCAGCTTCTTCTACGTCGTCCCCCGGGACCCGGGCTTCGGCGTGATCTGGCTGTACTGGGCGGTGCTCTGGGCGCTGTTCTTCGTCGTCCTGGGGCTGAAGCGGGAGGAGTTCACCCGGTACACGGGCGCGATCGCCGTCGTCGCCGGGCTGCTCACCGCCGCCCTCCCGGCGTTCCTGCTGCTCACCGGCTCGTGGGTCGACTACACCGGCACGTGGGCGGTGATCCTGGCCATCGCCCTGGCGGCCAGCCTGGTGCTGGCGTACCCGCGGCTGCGGGGCCGCCCGGAGCCGGCCGTGCCGCCCGCCGCGCCGGTGCCGGCCGCGCCCCCGGCCGCGCCGGAGGGCGTGCCGGTCGCCCGGCAGGCCCCCGAGCGCGACAGGACACGGCACTCGGACCCGCGCGGCGGCGGGTCGTCCCAGGCGCCGGTCCAGGACCGGTCCTAGGCGGTACCCCGCAGCAGGTCCTCGAAGGAGGGGACGTCGGCGAAGGGGTCGGCCGGGCGGGCCGACGCCGGCCGGCCGGTGACGACGTCGGCCAGCTCGCCGGCCGCGCGGGTGATCCGCGCGGCCAGCTCCTGGCCGACGCCGTCCCCACCGGCCCAGTCCTCGCTCGCCGCGAAGACGGCCGTCGGCACGGTCACCGCGCGCAGGTAGCTGAACAGCGGCCGCATGGCGTGCTCGAGCACCAGCGAGTGCCGGGCGGTGCCGGCGGTCGCCGCGAGCAGCACCGGCGTGCCGGTGAGCGCGTCCTTGTCCAGCACGTCGACGAAGGACTTGAACAGGCCGCTGTAGGAGGCGGTGAACACCGGCGTGACCGCGATGACCGCGTCCGCGCCGGTCACCGTCCCGACCGCCGCGCGCAGCGCCGCGTTCGGGAACCCGGTGACCAGCGCGTCGGCGACGTCGCGGGCGTGCTCGCGCAGCTCGACGACCTCGACGGTGGCGTCCTCGCCGCGCTCGCGCAGCGCGGCGACGGTGGCCGCCGCGAGCCGGTCGGCCAGCAGCCGCGTCGACGACGGGACGCCGAGCCCCGCGCTGACGACGGCCAGGGTGCGGGTGGTCATCGGACGGACACCTCCTCGCGGGCCTGCCCGGTGACGTCGTCACCCGCGGCGTACACGGTCGGGTCCTGCGCGCCCCCGCGGGCGGCCACCCGGGCGGCGTGGGTGGGGGCGTCGGGCACGTGCGCCGGCGTGAGCGCGGCGAACTCGCGGCGCAGCACCGGCACGACCTCCTCGCCGAGCAGGTCCAGCTGCTCGAGGACGGTCTTCAGCGGCAGGCCGGCGTGGTCGATGAGGAACAGCTGCCGCTGGTAGTCGCCGACGTAGTCGCGGAAGCCGAGCGTGCGCTCGATCACCTGCTGCGGGCTGCCCACGGTCAGCGGCGTCTCCCGGGAGAAGTCCTCGAGCGAGGGCCCGTGCCCGTAGACCGGCGCGTTGTCGAAGTAGGGCCGGAACTCGGCGACGGCGTCCTGGCTGTTCCGCCGCATGAACACCTGCCCGCCGAGGCCGACGATCGCCTGGTCGGCGGCGCCGTGGCCGTGGTGCTCGAACCGGGACCGGTAGAACTCCACCATCCGCTGGGTGTGCTCCTTCGGCCAGAAGATGTGGTTGTGGAAGAAGCCGTCGCCGTAGTAGGCGGCCTGCTCGGCGATCTGCGGGCTGCGGATCGAGCCGTGCCACACGAACGGCGGGACGCCGTCCAGCGGCCGCGGGGTAGAGGTGAAGCCCTGCAGCGGGGTGCGGAACCGGCCCTGCCAGTCCACGACCTCCTCGTCCCACAGCCGGCGCAGCAGCGCGTAGTTCTCCACGGCCAGCGGGATGCCGTTGCGGATGTCCTGG
Source organism: Geodermatophilus sp. SYSU D00879 (assembly GCF_054050375.1). Lineage (NCBI taxonomy): Bacteria > Bacillati > Actinomycetota > Actinomycetes > Geodermatophilales > Geodermatophilaceae > Geodermatophilus > Geodermatophilus sp. SYSU D00879. The sequence goes on along the minus strand of NZ_JBJGZF010000008.1, from coordinate 123,329 downwards.
CCGAACCACGGGTAGACCGGGCCGGTGTTGCCGCGGCCCATCATGAGGTCGACGCGGCCGTCGGCGAGGTGCTGCAGCATCGCGTAGTCCTCGGCGATCTTCACCGGGTCGTTGGTGGTGATCAGCGTGGTCGACGTCGACAGCTGCAGCCGGGAGGTCTGCGCCGCGACGTAGGCCAGCGTGGTCGTGGGGGAGGACGAGAAGAACGGCGGGTTGTGGTGCTCGCCGAGCGCGAAGACGTCGAGGCCCACCTCCTCGGCCTTCTTCGCGATGGTGACGACGGCCTTGATCCGCTCCGCCTCGCTCGGCGTCCGCCCCGTCGTCGGGTCGGTCGTGACGTCGCTGACCGTGAAGACCCCGAACTGCATCTCGTGCTCCATGTGGTTGAGAGTGCAACTACTGTACCCGGCCCAACGACCCGCCTCCGCCGGGCATTCCCCGCGGGGGCCGTGACCGTACTGAGACCTCTCGACCGCGCACAGTGACCAGCCCGGCACGTCCGGGCGCGACCGGTCCGCACGTCCCGCGCGCGCCCGTGTCGGCCCGTTCGGCCGCACCCGGCGGGTGGAACTCTGTGATCACCCACGCCGGCGTGCCGGTGGGGGACCGGATCGGAGCGCACCGAGGGGGAACCGGGATGTCGCTGCGGGGACAGGGAGCTGCTCCGGACAGGGCCGGGGACGGCCCCGCCGAGCCGCCTCCGGGACGCGGGCTCGACGGCCTGCTGGGCACCGGACCGGTGTTCACCGGGGCGGTGCGCGGCTACGACCGCCTGCAGGTCGACGACTACGTCGCCTGGGCGGAGACGGAGTTGCTGGTCCTGCGCCGGGAGAACGAGCACCTGCTCAGCCGCTACGCCGCCGCGTCGGCCGAGCTGCAGAACGCCCGCCGCCGGCTGGCCCAGCTGGTCCGCGAGCGGCAGAGCCTGCCCGGCCCCGAGGACGCCGCGGCGATGATGCGCCGGGCCGAGGAGGCGGCCGCCGCGCTGACCGCCGCCGCCGAGGAGGAGGCCGGGCGGATCCGCGCCGAGGCGCTCACCGAGGCGCAGGCCCGGCTGTCCGGGGTGGCCGAGATGCGCGAGGCGGTGCTCGCCGCCCGCGAGCAGACCCGCAGCGAGGCCGCCGCGATCCTGGAGGCCGCGCGCCGCGAGGCCGCCCGGCTGGAGGAGGGGGCCGCCGCCGAGCGCGCGCGGCGGGACCGCGAGGCCGCCGAGGCGCGGGCACGGGCCGACGCCGAGGCGCTCGAGCGCCGGTCCGCCGTCGAGGCCGAGCTCGAGCCGCTGCGCGACGAGCGCGACCGGGCGCGCGACTGGCTGCGCCTGCTGACCGGGCAGCTGGACGAGGCGCTCGCCGTCGTCACCGGGGTCGTGCCCGACGACGTCCACGCCCTCGGCGACAAGCGGGGGCTGCCCCGCCTCGGGGAGGACCCGGCGCCCGAGCCCCGCGCGGGGGCGCGGCCGGCGCCGTCCGCCACGGACGTGTCCGACGTGACACCTCTGCACGGGCCCGGCCGGCCCGAGGTGGCCGCGGCCTCCTGACCAGCGGCGACGCGGAGGGGCGTTCCGGTACGGGACAGTCCGTACCACGCGTCACGGCCGCACCTCCGGCCACGACCGTTGTCACGAACCGGTAACGACCGTACGGTGGCTTGCGTCCGGCAGGTCGTCAGGTCCCCGTCCCGGGGAGCCCGGCCGGACGCCGCCGAGTCGTGTCCGCACCCGTGGACGCGAGCCGGGGACCCACCGCAGTACTGGGGTGAATCGCGCCCGCCGAGCTCCGGCCCGGCACGCGTAGGGCTCCTTCCCGCCCGAACCCGTCAGCTAACTCGGTAGGCGGCTCACGGAAGAAACGGAGAGTCTCCGCATGCCCCGCCTCCGGGCCGAAGCGGCCCGCAGGTGCAGCTGCCCGCGCGCACACCGCGCCCCCGCGTCCGCCTGACGCCGGCCGCCCCTGCCCTGCCGCTCCCTGCGACGACGTCGCCGGGGACCCCGTAACGCCACACCCCCCAGACCCGCGCCGCACCCGCACGCCCGAGGTCCGCCTCCGGGCCGCTGCCGCGCGCACTCTCCCTCGGAGCCCTCACCCCCTCATGTCCCGCCACGTCCAGAACACGCCTGCCGACGCCCCCGTGACCGTCGAGCTCGCCACTCCCGACGCCATCGACGCCACCGCCGACACCGCCACCCGCGAGCTGCCCGCGCTCGCGGACGCCGCCGAGCCGGCCGCCGAGGCCCCCGCCCGCCGGCGCCTGTTCCGCCGCGGCAGCCCGCCGCTGGGCCCGCGCCGCCCGGCCCTCCTGCTCGGCGCCGCCGCGGCCGGCGCGCTGATCGTGGGCGTCGTCTCCACCAGCGGCCCCGCTGCCTCCGCCGGCACCGACACCGCCGGCACCACCGGCACCGCGGTCAGCGTCGCCGACGAGCTGGGCATCCCGCAGCAGCAGGCGGCCGCGCAGGCCGCGACCGGCCCCGACCTGACGACGCTGGCCGACGTCGCCGCCTCGCGCGCCGAGCGCAGCGCGCAGGAGGCCGGTGTCGCCCAGGCGCAGCTCGCCGCCGAGCAGGCGGAGCGCGACCGCCAGGCCGCCGAGGCCGAGGCCGCCCGCGTCGCCGCCGAGCAGGAGGCCGCCCGCGTCGCCGCGGAGCAGGAGGCCGCTCGCCAGGCCGCCGAGGCGCAGGCCGCCGCCGAGGCCGCCGCCGCGCAGCAGGCCGCCGAGGAGCAGGCCGCCGAGGAGGCCGCGCCGGCCGCGCCGTCCGGCTCCTTCAAGGACTACGCGCTGAGCAAGGTCGGCAGCGGCGAGCAGTTCTCCTGCCTGGAGAAGCTGTGGGGCAAGGAGAGCGGCTGGAACCCCAACGCGCAGAACCCCACCAGCACCGCCTACGGCATCCCGCAGTTCCTGGACTCCACCTGGGCCAGCACCGGGATCGCCAAGACCTCCGACGGCTACCGCCAGATCGACGCCGGCCTCATCTACATCGAGCAGCGCTACGGCACGCCGTGCGACGCCTGGGCGCACTCGCAGGCCACCGGCTGGTACTGATCCCCAGGTGATCCAGCGAGGGCCGGCCACCCGGGTGGTGCCCGCGGGGTTCGTCCGCGCGCACACCCAGGTGCGCCGGCCCTCGCTCGTCCCCGAGGTGCGGCTGCACGTCGCCGACGACGTCGTCGCCCTGTGGGAGGCGATGGAGACCGCGGCCGGCGGGGCGGGGGAGGAGCCGCCGTTCTGGGCGGCCGCCTGGCCCGGCGGGCAGGCACTGGCCCGCCACCTGCTCGACGCCCCCGCCACCGTCGCCGGCCGCACGGTGCTCGACCTCGGGTCGGGCAGCGGCCTGGTCGCGGTGGCCGCCGTCCTCGCCGGCGCCCGCCGGGTGCTGGCCAGCGACGTGGATCCCTTCTCCCGGACGGCGGTCGGTGTCAACGCCGGCCTCAACGGCGTGACCGGCATCAGCGTCACCGGCGACGTCCTCGACCGCGAGCCGCCGGCCGTCGACGTCGTCGTCGCCGGCGACGTCTGCTACGACCGGGAGATGACCGGGCGGGTGCTGCCCTTCCTCGACCGGGCGCGGGCCCGCGGCTGCGACGTGCTGATCGGCGACCCCGGCCGCCCGTACCTGCCGCACGAGCGGCTGGAGCCCGCCGCGGTGTACGAGGTCCCCGAGACCGAGGGGCCCGGGCTGCGCCGGACGACGGTGTGGCGGCTGCCCTGAGCGCCGCCGGATACGGTCGCCGCGTGCGCCCCTACGCCTTCACCGGTACCGCCGTCGTCACCGGGGCGGCCAGCGGCATCGGCGCCGCGCTCGCCCCGCGGCTGGCCGCCCGCGGCACGGACCTCGTGCTGCTCGACCGCGACGCCGAGCGCCTCGAGGGCGTCGCGGCGGCGGTTCGCGCGGCCTCCCCGGGCCGGTCGGTGGTCACCGTCGTCGCCGACCTCGCCGACGCCGGGCAGCTGCGCGAGGCCGCCGACCGGGTCGTCGCAGGTCACCCGGCGACGACGCTGCTGGTCAACAACGCCGGCGTCGCGCTGGGCGGGCGGTTCGACCAGGTGACCCTCGAGGAGTTCGAGTGGGTCATGGACGTCAACTTCCGTGCCGCCGTCCGGCTCACCCACGCGCTGCTGCCCACGCTGAAGGGGAACCCCGGGTCGCACCTGGTCAACGTCTCCAGTCTCTTCGGGCTCATGGCGCCGGCCGGGCAGGCGGCGTACGCGTCGAGCAAGTTCGCCGTCCGCGGGTTCACCGAGGCGCTGCGGCACGAGCTGGCCGAGGACGGCGTCGGCGTGACCAGCGTGCACCCCGGCGGCATCGCCACCCGGATCGCCGAGACCGCCCGGGTGGCGAGCGGCGCCGACCCCGCGGAGGCCGAGCGGGGCAAGCGCGAGTTCGCCAGGCTGCTGCGCTACCCGGCCGACCGCGCCGCGCAGCGGATCGTCGAGGCGGTGGAGCGGCGCCGGCCGCGGCTGCTCATCGGCGCCAGCGCCGTCGTCCCCGACGTCCTGGTGCGGCTGGCGCCGGGTTCGTACGGGCGGGTGCTCGCCGCCGCCACCCGGCTGGCCGGCCTGCGCCGGGCGGCCTGACCCCGCGGGGTCCCCGGTGGCCGTCCACGTCGGCACGTCGGGCTGGAGCTACGACCACTGGGAGGGCGTCCTCTACCCGCCGGGGACGCCGTCCCGGGACCGGCTGGCCCACTACGTCCGCCGGTTCGGCACCGTCGAGCTCAACGCGAGCTTCTACCGCTGGCCGCGCACCGCGACCTTCGCCGGGTGGCGGCAGCGGCTGCCCGAGGGCTTCCAGCTGTCGGTCAAGGCCCCGCGCGGGCTGACCCACGCCAAGCGGCTGTACGCCCCCGAGGCGTGGGTCGAGCGGATGACCGCGGCCTGGCACGAGCTGGGGCCCCGGCGGGCGGTGCTGCTGGTCCAGCTGCACCCGGCCGCCGCCCGCGACGACGCCCGGCTCGACCACTTCCTCGGCCTGCTGCCCGACTGGGTGCGGGTGGCCGTGGAGTTCCGGCACCCCAGCTGGCACGACGACGGCGTGTTCGCGCTGCTCGAGCGGCACGGCGCCGCCTACTGCGTGATGAGCGGCGCCGGCCTGCCGTGCGTGCTGCGCGCGACGGCGCCGTTCGTCTACGTCCGGCTGCACGGGCCCGACGCCGCCCACCTGTACGCCGGCTCCTACCCCGACGCCGACCTGCGCTGGTGGGCCGACCGGATCGGCGAGTGGGCGGGGCAGGGCCGCGACGTCTACGCGTACTTCAACAACGACGGGTACGGCCACGCCGTCCGCAACGCCGAGACGCTGCGCGCGCTGACCGGCGGCTGAGGTCCGCAGCCGCGAGACTGGGCCGGGTCCCGCCGACCGGGCGGGGAGAGCCGGGGGAGGTGCGCGTGAGCGAGTCCGAGGACAGGCCCCGCGACGGCGGGCTGGTGGCGCGGTCGGTCGAGGAGTTCGTGGCGCAGCTGCGCGGCTTCACCGACCGGGCCACCCGGCTGGCCGCCGGCGCCGTCCCGTCCGGGTTCTCCCTGCCGCGGCTGCCCTCGCCGCCCGGGGCGATGTCGGCGGCGCAGGTGCGGTCGATCGCGTCGTCGGTGCGGGCGCAGCGCCAGCTCGTCGAGGGCCTGATGGGGCAGCTGCAGGCCTTCGACGAGCAGCTCGCGGTCTTCGAGCGGATCCTCGAGCCGCTCGTCGAGTGGAGCGGCACCTGGGCGCGGCTGGAGGAGTCCCTCGCCGACGTCCTCCGCCGCTCCCCGGCCGACCGGCCGCCCGGCGGACAGGAACCGCCGCCCGCTCAGTCCTCGTAGCAGGCGGTCAGCGCGGCCACCATCGACGGGACGTCGAGCGCCGAGGCGAGCTCGCGGCAGGAGTGCATGGCCAGCACCGGCGCGCCGACGTCGACGGTCGCAACGCCCAGCCGGGTGGCGGTCAGCGGGCCGATCGTCGAGCCGCAGGGCAGGTCGGCGCGGGACACGAAGTACTGCACCGGCACGCCCGCCCCGGCGCACCGCTCCGCGAACCAGCCGCCGCCGGCCGCGTCGGTGGCGTAGGCCTGGTTGGCGTTGACCTTGAGCACCGGGCCGCCGCCCAGCTGCGGGGTGTGCGCGGGCTCGTGCCGGTCGTACCGGGTCGGGTGGACGGCGTGCGCCATGTCCGCCGAGACCAGCCGGGACCGCGCGAGCGCCCGGGGCAGCGCCTGCGCGTCCCCGGGGTCGGTGACGGCCACCAGCCGGCGGACGACGTCCTCGAGGAAGCTGCCGCGCGCCCCGGACATCGAGCCGCTGCCCACCTCCTCGTGGTCGTTGGCGACCAGCACCTGGGTGCGCGCGCCGGGCGCCGCGCCGGCCAGCGCCGTCACGCCGGCGTGGCAGCTGGCCAGGTTGTCCAGCCGCGGCGCGGCGACCCACGTGCCGTCGGCGCCGGCGGGGGCCGCGGGCTGGGTGTCGGCCAGCACCAGGTCGTGCCCGACGACGTCGCCCGGCGCCACCCCGGCGGCCGCGGCGAGCGCCTCGGTCAGCCCCGGCTCGGTGTCCAGGTCCCGCGACCAGACCGGGACCAGGTGCCGCTGCGGGTCGAGGGTGAGCCCCTCGCGGACGCCGCGGTCGAGGTGGATGGCCAGCGACGGCAGCCGCAGCGGCGCGCCGTCGAGCCGGACCAGCGCGGTCCGGCCGCCGCGCAGCGCCACCCGCCCGGCGACGGTCAGTTCCCGGTCCAGCCAGGTGTGCCAGAGCCCGCCGCCGTAGGGCTCGACGCCGACCAGCCGGTAGCCGGCCTGCCGGACGTCGGACCGCGGCCGGACCCGGAAGGTGGGGGAGTCGGTGTGCGCGCCGACCAGCCGCATCCCGGCGTCGGCGAGCGGGGCGCTGCCCAGCCGGAACGCGACGAGGCTGCCCTGCCGCACCACGAAGTGCGCCCCGCCGGGGGCGAGCCGCCACGCGTCGGCCTCGGCCAGCTCGGTGAACCCGGCGGCGGTCAGCCGGCGGGTGAGCTCGGCCACGGCGTGGAACGGGGAGGGGGAGGCGTCGACGAGAGCGCGCAGGTCGTCGCCGAGGGAGAGGTCCGGCACTCGTGCGATCCTGCCCCACGGGCCCGGGCGCCCCGACCCCCGCCCGTGAATGGTCATGCGTGGTCGTGCATAATCTCTCTCGTGTCCAAGGTGCTCACGTCCCTGCCCGTCGGCGAACGCGTCGGGATCGCCTTCTCCGGTGGTCTCGACACCTCCGTGGCGGTCGCCTGGATGCGCGACCGGGGCGCGGTCCCCTGCACCTACACCGCGAACATCGGGCAGTACGACGAGCCCGACATCGCCTCGGTGCCCGGCCGGGCCACCGCCTACGGCGCGGAGATCGCCCGGCTGGTCGACTGCCGGGAGGCGCTGGTCGAGGAGGGCCTGGCGGCCCTGACCTGCGGCGCGTTCCACATCCGCTCCGGCGGGCGCAGCTACTTCAACACCACCCCGCTGGGCCGCGCGGTCACCGGCACGCTGCTGGTGCGCGCCATGCTCGAGGACGACGTCCAGATCTGGGGCGACGGCTCGACGTTCAAGGGCAACGACATCGAGCGGTTCTACCGGTACGGCCTGCTGGCCAACCCGTCGCTGCGGATCTACAAGCCGTGGCTGGACGCCCGGTTCGTCGAGGAGCTCGGCGGCCGCAAGGAGATGTCGGAGTGGCTGACCGCGCACGGCCTGCCCTACCGGGACAGCGCGGAGAAGGCCTACTCCACCGACGCCAACATCTGGGGCGCCACCCACGAGGCCAAGCGGCTGGAGCACCTCGACGCCAGCATCGAGATCGTCGAGCCGATCATGGGCGTCCGGTTCTGGGATCCCGCGGTCGAGATCGAGCCCGAGGACGTGACGATCGGCTTCGCCAACGGGCGGCCGGTCTCGGTCAACGGCAAGGAGTACGCCTCCGCCGTCGACCTGGTGCTCGAGGTCAACGCGATCGGCGGCCGGCACGGCCTCGGCATGTCCGACCAGATCGAGAACCGGGTCATCGAGGCCAAGAGCCGCGGCATCTACGAGGCGCCGGGCATGGCGCTGCTGCACGCCGCCTACGAGCGGCTGGTCAACGCCATCCACAACGAGGACACCCTCGCCACCTACCACACCGAGGGCCGGCGGCTGGGCCGGCTCATGTACGAGGGCCGGTGGCTGGACCCCCAGGCGCTCATGCTGCGGGAGTCGCTGCAGCGGTGGGTCGGCATGGCCGTCACCGGCGAGGTCACGCTGCGGCTGCGGCGCGGGGAGGACTGGTCGGTCGTCGACACCACCGGCCCGGCGTTCAGCTACCACCCGGACAAGCTGTCGATGGAGCGCACCGAGGACCCCGCCTTCGGGCCCACGGACCGGATCGGCCAGCTGACCATGCGCAACCTCGACATCGCCGACTCCCGCGCCAAGCTCGAGCAGTACGCGCGCCTCGGCATGGTCGGCGGCGGGGCCGAGCCGGCCGTCATCGGCGCCGCGCAGGCGGCTTCCACCGGGCTGATCGACCGGATGACCGAGGGCGGCGCCCGGGCGATCGCCGGCCGCACCGCCCCGGCCGACGACGAGCTGCTCGACCGCGCCGCGATGGAGTCCGGCACCGACTAACCGGGCGGGCGGACGTCCACCCGGAGCGGGTGGTCGGCGGGGACCTCGACGAGCACGATCGCCACGCCGTCGGGGTCCTCGACCGTCGCCTCCAGCAGGCCCCACGGCATGCGCCCGGGCTCCGCGACGACCGGGACGCCGGCCGCGGCCAGCCGCGCCGCCTCGGCGGCCAGGTCGCGCACCTGCACCCACAGCGCCAGCCCGCGCGGGCGCTCGTCGGCGCGGCCGGACACCTCGAGCAGGCCGTTCCCGAGGAAGAACACCACCCCGCGGTGCTCCGGCGGCCCGAACTCGCGGTACACGGCCAGCCCGAGGACGTCGCGGTAGAACGCCTGCGAGCGCGCGGGGTCGGTGGGCCGCAGGAGCACGCGGCTGCTCAACACGTCCATGCCCGCGACATACCCTCGGCCGGTGACCCCTCCCGCCCCGCCGGCGGCTGCCCCCGCCGATCGGCGGCGGGACCTGGCCGCCGACTGCTCGTCCTGCGCCGGGCTGTGCTGCGTGCTGCCCGCCTTCGCCGCCTCGGCCGACTTCGCGATCGACAAGCCGGCCGGCCGGGCCTGCGTCCACCTCACCGCCGACGCCCGCTGCGGCATCCACGCCGACCTGCGGCAGCGCGGCTTCCCCGGCTGCACGGTCTTCGACTGCTTCGGCGCCGGCCAGCGGCTGGTGCAGGCCGCGGCGGTCGAGGACCCGGCCGCCGACCCCGGTGTCGCGGCGGCGTTCCCCGTCCTGCGGCAGCTGCACGAGCTGCTCTGGTACCTGACCGAGGCCGCCGCGCTGCCGCTGCCGGCCGGCCTGCACGACGAGGTCACGAGCGCCCTCGACCGCACGGAGCGGCTGGCCGCGGGCTTCCCGGCCGATCTGGCAGCGGTCGACGCCGGAGCGGTCCGCGGGCCGGCGGGGGAGCTGCTGGGCCGGGTCAGCGCGGCCGTCCGCGCCGGTGGGCGGGACCGGCGCAACGCCGACCTGGTCGGCGCCGACCTGCGCCGGACCGACCTGCGCCGGGTGAGCCTGCGCGGCGCCTACCTGATCGGCGCGGACCTGCGCGGCGCCGACCTCACCGGCACCGACCTGCTCGGCGCGGACCTGCGCGCGGCGGACCTGCGCGGCGCCGACCTCACCGGCGCGCTGTTCCTCACCCGCCCGCAGGTGGCCGCCGCCCGCGGCGACGCCGGCACCCGGCTGCCCGCCGTCCTCGGGCGCCCGCCGCACTGGACGGCGGCCGCGGCGACCGTCAGCCCGCCGCGTCCGCGTCGTCGGGGCGGTCGTCGGGGCGGTCGTCGGGGCGGCTACGGCGGCGCAGCAGGCCGGTGACCCCGGCGACCCGCGACTGGGCCTGACGCAGCGTCGCGATCATCGGCATCAGGTCCTCGTCGATGGTGCGGATGATGTCCGGCACCGCCTCCACCGCGGGGTCGTCGAGCACCCGCCCGACCCGCTCCAGCCCCGGCTTGAGCGCCCGCACCGGCTCCTCCAGCTCGCCGACCAGCCCCTCCAGCCGCTCGGCGGTGCGCTGCGCCGACGCGATGGCCGACGTCGCCGTCGAGGTCGCGGCGATGAGCTCCCGGACGGCGGCGTTGAGGTCGGTCAGCGTGCGCGGCAGCTGGGCCAGTGCCTCGGTCTGCGTCTGCAGGAGCGTCAGCAGCTCCGTGAGGCCGGGGATCTTCGGCATGCCGAGGCGGAAGGGGTCCACGGCGTCCACCGTCGCGCCCGTGCCGACCACGCCGCAACTCAGCCCGGCAGCACCTCGCGCCAGCGCCGCCCCGCCGCGCGGCCGTCGCGGACGTCGGCCAGCCCGCGCAGCGCGTCGAGGTCGGCGAGGGCGTGCGGCGGCAGCGTCCCGGTGAGCACCCCGACGGCGCCCACCGACGACGCCAGCATCGACGGCTGCGGCGGCGGCATGCCGTTGGGCCGGACGAAGGTGACCTTCCACCGCTGCCCGGCCGCCGTCAGCTTCAGCCCGCCGCCGAACCACCACCACGGCCAGGACACGTCGGTGACCGCGCCCAGCGGCACGTCGAACACCGGGGTGTCGCTGACGAAGGCCAGCCCCCGCCCGTCGGTGGCCAGGAAACCCGGCACGTTGCGCAGCCCACCGATCAGCCAGGCGGGGCTGACGAGCACCCCGCTCACAGCGCCCGCAGGATGTCCTCGACCCGCTCGCGCGCGTCGCCGAACAGCATCCGGGTGTTCTCGCGGAAGAACAGCGGGTTCTGGACGCCGGCGTAGCCGGTGCTCATCGACCGCTTGAACACGACGACGTGCTCGGCCTCCCACACGTGCAGCACCGGCATGCCGGCGATGGGGGAGCCCGGGTCCTCGGCCGCGGCCGGGTTCACCGTGTCGTTGGCACCGATGACCAGCACGACCGACGTCTTCGGGAAGTCGTCGTTGATCTCGTCCATCTCCAGGACGACGTCGTAGGGCACCTTCGCCTCGGCGAGCAGCACGTTCATGTGCCCGGGCAGCCGCCCGGCGACCGGGTGGATGCCGAAGCGCACCGGCACGCCCTTGTCCGACAGGGTCCGGGTGAGGTCGGCGACGGCGTTCTGCGCGTGCGCGACCGCCATGCCGTAGCCGGGGGTGATGACGACGCTGTCGGCGTCGCGCAGCAGCTGCGCGACCTCCTCGGCGGTGGTCTCGGTGTGCTCGCCCTCGACCGCGCCGGTCCCGGTGGTGCTGCCCTCGTTGCCGAAGCCGCCGGCGATGACGGAGATGAAGGAGCGGTTCATCGCCTGGCACATGATGTAGGAGAGGTAGGCACCCGAGGAGCCGACCAGCGCGCCGGTGATGATCAGCAGGTCGTTGTCGAGCAGGAAGCCCGACGCCGCGGCCGCCCAGCCGGAGTAGCTGTTGAGCATCGAGACGACGACCGGCATGTCGCCGCCGCCGATCGAGGCGACCAGGTGCCAGCCCAGCGCCAGCGCCAGCACGGTCAGCCCGGCCAGCACGCCCAGGCTCGGGGAGACGACGAAGACGACGGTCAGGACGGCGAACGCCGCGAGCGCGCCCAGGTTGAGCGCGTTCTTGCCCGGCAGCACCAGCGGGTTGCTCTTGATCCGCGCCGACAGCTTGAGGAACGCGACGATCGAGCCGGTGAAGGTGACCGCGCCGATGAAGACGCCGATCGCGACCTCGGCGGAGTGGATGCCGACCGGCAGGCCGAGCTCCTCGGCCTCCCCGGCCGGCGCCCCCTCGACCGACAGGTAGCCGTTCCAGCCGACGAGCACCGCGGCGAGGCCGACGAAGCTGTGCAGCAGCGCGATGAGCTCGGGCATGCCGGTCATCTCGACGATGCGCGCCCGCCAGAGGCCGATGGCCGCGCCGAGGGCCATGGCGACGGCGATCAGCCCGACGGCGAGCGCGTCGCCGTTGCGCCAGGCCAGCCCGATCGTGGCGACCAGGGCGATGGCCATGCCGGCGATGCCGTAGGCGTTGCCCGCCTTGGCGGTCTCGTGCTTCGACAGGCCGGCCAGGCTCAGGACGAACAGCAGGCCGGCGACGATGTAGGCCGCGGACGCGGCGCTGGTGGCGGTCATGGCGGTCAGGCCCTCCGGAACATGCCGAGCATGCGGCGGGTCACCGCGAAGCCGCCGAACACGTTGATGCTGGCCAGCAGGACGGCGAGGAACGCGAGCACGGTGACCACGGTGCTGACGTGGCCCAGCTGCAGCAGGGCGCCGACCACGATGATCCCGGAGATCGCGTTGGTGACGCTCATCAGCGGGGTGTGCAGCGCGTGGTGCACGTGCCCGATGACGTAGAAGCCGACGACGACGGCGAGGGCGAACACCGTCAGGTTGCCGATGAGCTGGTCGGGGGAGAACGCGGCCAGCAGGAACAGCAGCGCGGCGGCCAGGCCCACCAGCGCGGCCCGCCGCTGGGGCGTGGGCGCCTTCTTCTCCGGTGGCGGCAGCGGCGCCGGTGGCGGCGCGGTGGCGGCCGGGGCGGCGGAGACCTGCACCGGCGGCGGGGGCCACAACAGCTCGCCGTCGCGGGTCACGGTCATCGCCCGCTGCACGACGTCGTCCATGTCCAGGACCAGCCGCCCGTCCTTGCCGGGGGTGAGCAGCGTGAGCAGGTTGACCAGGTTCGTGGCGAACAGCTGGGAGGACTGCGCGGGGAGCCGGGCCGGCAGGTCGGTGTAGCCGATGATCGTGACGCCGTTCGGGGTCACCACCACCTCGTCGGGCACCGAGCCGGCGACGTTGCCGCCCTGCGCGGCGGCCATGTCCACGACCACCGAGCCGGGCTTCATGCTGGCCACCATGTCCTCGGTGAGCAGCCGGGGCGCCGGGCGGCCGGGGATGAGCGCGGTGGTGATGACGACGTCGACGTCGCGGGCCTGCTCGGCGTACACGACCGCGGCCCGGGCGTTGAAGTCCTCGCTGGTCACCGACGCGTAGCCCGTGCCGCTGGACCGGTTCTCGCTCTCGTCGGCCGGGACGCCGACGTACTCGCCGCCCAGCGAGCGCACCTGCTCGGCGACCTCGGGCCGGACGTCGGTGGCCCGCACGATCGCGCCCAGGCTGCTCGCCGCGCCGATGGCGGCCAGCCCCGCGACGCCGGCGCCGGCGACGAAGACCTTGGCCGGCGGGACCTTGCCGGCCGCGGTGACCTGCCCGGTGAAGAACCGGCCGAAGGCGTGCGCGGCCTCGACGACGGCCCGGTAGCCGGCGATGTTGGCCATCGAGGACAGCACGTCCAGCGACTGCGCGCGGGAGATGCGGGGGACGGCGTCCATCGCGAGGGCGGTGACGCCGCGGGCGGTCAGCGCGTCGAGCAACCCGGGCGCCAGCGCCGGGGCCAGCAGGCTGACCAGCACCGCGTCCGGCCGGAGCCGGGCGACCTCGTCGAGGGTCGGGGCGTTGACGTGCAGGACGACGTCGGCGCCCCAGGCCTCGGCCGCCGACCCGATCCGCGCGCCGGCGGCGACGTAGGCCTCGTCGGGGCAGCTGGCCGCCTCCCCGGCGCCGGACTGGACGAGGACCTCGTGGCCGAGGGCGCACAGCCGGCCGACGCTCGCGGGGGTCGCGGCGACCCGCGTCTCGTTCCGCCGGGTCTCTGCGGGCACACCGATGAGCACGCGCACTCCAACGACAGCTCGGGCCGGCGTCGTTGCCGGCGGGCCTGGGTGGTGCTGCGGGGGAGGCGGGCTCTGCCACCCCGGGGCTGCATGGTGACAGGCGCACCCGGCATCCCTCGCCCCCAGGGACCCGATCGTGACGCGGATCGCAGGCGGCCCTGACCCACCCCTCGGGGTGAGGGGGCGGCGCCCCCGGCTGGAGTCCGGCCCCGCGGGTGCCGACGCAGCGGGGGTGTCCCCGTGCGGGGACGCCGACCACGCAGGCCGCAGCCCAGGAGGACGCCCGTGCCCGCCAGCCCGCCCGTCACGGGTCCGGCCGGTGCCGTGACCCCGGAGGTGGTGGCCGCGGTCTTCTCCGCCGCGGCGGGGGGCGTGGGCACCGCCCTGCTCGTGGCGGAGACCATCGGGGACACGCCGCGGGTCACCTGGGCCAACGAGGGCGCCGTCCGGCTGCTCGGCCCCGCCCCGGGAGACCTCGCCGGGCGGCCGGTCGCCGACCTGGTCCCCACGCTCGCCGCCGGCGAGCTCCCGCTGCTGCTGCGCCGCGAGCACACCTCCCGGCTGGCCCTGCAGGTCCGCACCGCGGACGGCGGCCTGACCGACGCCGTGGTGCGGGCGACCCCGGCGCCGGGCGGGAACGCGTGGACGCTGGTCGTCACCCCCGGGACCGCGGAGGCCGACCGGGTGTCGCGCGCCACCGCCGACGCCGCCGAGCGCCGCTTCGCCACCCTGAGCGAGCGCTCGCCGGTCCCGACGCTGCTGTCCGAGCAGGGCATGCGGCTGGCGCACGTCAACGACGCGTTCTGCCGGCTGGCCGGGCGGCCCGCCGAGGTCCTGCTGGGCACCGGGTGGACCGCCTGCGTGCACGAGGACGACCTCGGCGCCGTCGTCGAGGTGGTGGCCGCCGTCCTCGAGGGCGGGGACGGCGAGGTGCGGGCCCGCCTGGTGCGCCCCGACGGCACCGAGCGGACCACCGTGCTGCGCTTCGGCCACGTGTTCACCCCGGGCGCGGGCGCGGGCTTCCTCGGCACCGTCGAGGACGTCACCGACCGGATGGCGTTCGAGGCGCGGCTGGCCCACCAGGCCCAGCACGACCCGCTGACCGGCCTGCCCAACCGCACGCTGCTCGACCAGCACCTCACCGGCCGGTTCGCCGCCGGCGGCCGCGGCCTGGCCTGCCTGTTCCTGGACCTCGACGACTTCAAGGTGGTCAACGACTCGCTCGGCCACGAGGCCGGCGACGAGCTGCTGGTGGAGGTCGCCGACCGGCTGCGCGCCACGGTCCGCCCCGGCGACCTGGTCGCCCGCTTCGGCGGGGACGAGTTCGTCGTCGTCTGCGAGGACGTCGACGAGGCCGACGCCGCCGCGCTGGCCGAGCGCATCGTCGCGGCGCTCGCGGTGCCGGTGCACCTGGCCGGCGTGCTGTTCCGGCCGCACTGCAGCGTCGGCGTCACCGTGCAGGCCCCCGAGCACGCCGACGCCGCGGACCTGGTCCGCGACTGCGACATCGCCATGTACCAGGCCAAGGCCGGCGGCAAGGGCCGGGTTCGGGTGCTGGACCGCGCCGGCCGCGCCGAGGCCCGCGACAAGCTGCGGCTGGTCGCCGACCTGCGCGACGCGATCGAGCGGCGGCAGATCGGCCTGCACTACCAGCCCATCGTCTCCGCCGCCGACGGCTCGCTGGACGCCGTCGAGGCGCTGGCCCGCTGGGTGCACCCCGAGCGCGGCCCGATCAGCCCCGCGACGTTCGTGCCGCTGGCCGAGGAGAGCGGGCTGGTGGGCGCCCTGGGCCTGCTGGTGCTCGACGAGGCGTGCCGCCAGGTGGCCGAGTGGGACCGCGCGCTCGGCGCGGCCGCGCCGCCCCAGGTCAACGTCAACGTCTCGGCGCTGCAGCTCGACGCCGCCCTCCCCGGCGAGGTGGTCGCCGCCCTGGACCGGCACGGCGTCGCCCCGGCCCGGCTGTCGATCGAGATCACCGAGTCCGCGCTCATGACCGACCCCGTCGCCGCCCGCGCGCTGCTCCAGCGGCTGCGCGACCTCGGGGTGGCGCTGGCGATCGACGACTTCGGCACCGGCTACTCGTCGCTGGCCTACCTGCGCCACCTGCCGGTCGACTGCCTCAAGGTGGACCGGTCCTTCGTGGCCGAGCTCGCCGACGGGCACGTCGAGATCGCCAGCGCCGTCATCGCGCTGGCCCGCAGCCTGGGGCTGTCCACCGTCGCCGAGGGCGTGGCCACCCCCGCCCAGGCGGTGGCGCTGCGCCAGCTCGGGGCCACCTACCTGCAGGGCTTCTCCCTCGCCGAGCCGATGGACGGCGCGGCGGTCGCCACCTGGGTGGGTGCCCGGTGACCGCGGTGCCCCTGTCCCGCCCGGCGGTGGACCTGGACCGGCTGCTCGCCGGCATCGACACCATGGCCGCGCAGCGCCCGGTCGCCGCGCAGGTGGTGGCCGTCGCCAACACCGAGGACGCCAGCGCCCGCACCCTCGCCGACGTGCTCGCCGCCGACGTCGCCCTGGCCGGCCGGGTGATGAAGCTGGCCAACTCGGCCTACTTCGGCATGAGCGGGCGGGCGACGACGCTGCAGTTCGCCGTCACCGTCGTCGGCTTCACCGCGGTGCGCACCATGGCGACGGTCGCGCTGACCTGCCTGGACGACGAGTCGCAGCTGCCCGAGCGGTTCTGGGAGACCAGCACCGGCATCGCGCTGGCCGCCTCCGCGCTGGCCCCGCGCTTCGGGAGCCGGCCGCAGGACGCGCTGTGCCTCGGGCTGCTCGCCCAGGTCGGCGTGGCGCTGCTGCACGCCGACGACCCCGAGGGCTACCGCGAGCTGGCCGCCGCGCAGCGCCCGTTCGCCGCCCGGCGGACCGCGGAGGTGTGCCGGTACGGCATCTCCGCGCTGCGGCTGTCCGCGGTGGCGCTGGAGCAGTGGGGCTTCCCGCCGGCGATGGTCGCCCCGCTGGCCGCCGTCGACGACCCCGCCTCCGCCGAGGGCACCCTGCTGCGGGTCGCGTTCGAGCTCGGCGCCCGCTACGCCGACCCGGAGCACGTGCCGGTGCCGGTCGAGCGGCTCAGCGGCGGCCTGCTGCGCGAGGACGGCATCACCGCGGTGCTCGAGCAGGTGCGCGCCGACGCCGAGGACCTGCGCCGCGCCGTCGTCGGCGACTGATCGAAGGGCCCCTCTGCCCCCCACGCCTCGCGAGCTCGGCGCGGGACCCTGCAGAGGGGCCCTGGGAAGCGGAAGTCAGCTCACCCTGTCGGCGACGTCGCGGAGCACCGCGGGCCAGTCCTCGACGCCCTCCTCGCGGCCGAGCCGGACCACGACGACGTCGGTGGCCGGGTCGACGTAGACGTACTGGCCCTTGTTGCCGCGGGCGTAGAACCGCCCCTGGCGCTCGGTGTCGACCCACCACCAGTACTGGTAGTGCTCGGCCGGGTCGGCGGAGGTGTCCGGGGCGGTCGCCTCGGCGACCCACGCGGCGGGCACCACCTGCCGGTCGCCGGCGCGGCCCTCGCGGGCGAACAGCAGCCCGAACCGGGCCCAGTCCAGCGCCCGGGCGTTGAACCCGCTCTCCATCTTCGGGAACCCGCTGGCCGCGCTGTCGGCGCTCCAGCTCGCGTCGGCCTCCGCGCCCATCGGGCCCCACAGCGCCTCCGCGGCGAACTCCTCGACCGGCCGGCCGACGGCCCGCTCCAGCACCAGGCCCACCAGCAGCGGGTTGTAGTTGCAGTACAGCCACTCCCGCCCCGGCTCCCGCGCGACCTCGGCCGACAGCGCGAGCCGCCGCAGGTCGACGTCGTAGTAGGTGAGCGCGTCGTTGCTCCAGGGCAGGCCCTGCTCCTCGTAGGACAGGCCCGACGACATGGTCACCAGGTGCCGCAGCGTGATGGCGCCGAAGCGCGGGTCGCGGTCGAGCAGCTCGGGGACGTAGTCGGTGACCGGGTCGTCCAGGCCGCCGATCGCGCCGCGGTCGATCGCCAGGCCGACCAGCGTGGACAGCACCGACTTGGCCACCGAGAACGACGTCATCGGCGTCTCGCGGGAGCCGCCGGCGCCGTACCGCTCCAGCAGCACCTCGTCGCCGCGCAGCACGACGAAGCCCGTGGTCTGCGTGCGGTCCAGCAGCGCGGCCAGGTCCTCGGTGCCGCCGCCGGGGACGGTCACCTGGTCGAGGACTCCGCCGGGCAGGGAGCCGGCGGTCAGCGGCAGCGGGGTGTCCCCGGCCGGGACCGGCAGCTCGGGGAACCGGAGCCGGTCGTCGACGTCGGCGTCCATCCACACGATCGCGCGGGCGATGCCGGAGGAGTCCAGCGACGCCCGTGCCCACACCTGCAGCCCGCCCGCGGCGACGGCCAGCCAGGCGAGGACGGCGACCAGGACGGCGGCGACCCGGCCGGCGCGGCGGCCCCGGGCGCGCCGGCGGACCAGCCGCGCGGCGGCCCAGGCGAGGACCGTGGCGAGCACGGCGGGGAGCAGGAGCCAGGCGAGCACCCGCCGCACCCTAGGTGGTCGGCCGCCGGGAACGGCGACGGCCGGCGCCCCCGGGAGAGGGGACGCCGGCCGTCGACGTGGTGCGGTCGCTCAGGCGCCGGTGTAGGGCGCGCCCAGCGGGTCGACCGTCGGGTACGAGTCGACCGCCGCGGCCAGCCGGTCGGCGGCCCAGTCGCCGTCGCCGAGCAGGTGGTCGATCGCGGTCAGCCGGCTGGTGTAGTGGCCGACCGAGTACTCCGCGGTGACGCCGATGCCACCGTGCAGCTGGATGGCCTCCTTGCCGACGTGCCGGCCGGCGCGGCTGGTCTGCAGCCGGGCGCGGTCGGCGGCGGTGACGACGTCGCCGCCGGTGTCGGCCACCATGCTCGCCCACAGCGCGGTGCTGCGGGCCAGCTCCAGGGACACGTACATGTCCGCCGCGCGGAAGGTCAGCGCCTGGAACCGGTTGAGCGTGACGCCGAACTGCTTGCGGGTCTTCAGGTACTCCGCGGTCGTCCTCAGCGCGGTGTCCATCGCCCCGACGGCCTCGGCGCTGTAGGCGATCCGGGCCAGGGCCTGCGCCCGCTCGACGTCGGCGGTGCGGTCCGCGGTGCCCTCGCCGAGCAGCTCGGCGGGGGTGCCGTCGAGGGTGACGTTGGCCGCGCGGGTGCCGTCGTGGGTGCGGTAGCCGGTGCGGGTCAGGCCCTCGGCGTCGCCCTGGACGAGGAACAGGGCGGTGCCGCCGTCGGTCACCGCGCTGACCACGAGGACGTCGGCGCGGGCGCCGTTCGGCACCGGCTCCTTGACGCCGGTCAGCCGCCAGGTGCCGCCGTCCTGCGTGGCGGTCACGGCCGACGCCGCCGGGCTCCACCGCGTGCCGGGCTCCGCGTGCGCGAAGGCCAGCACGCCGGCGCCCTCGGACAGCGGCCCGAGGACCGCCGCCCGCTGCTCGGCGGTGCCCACGGCGGCGACCAGGCCACCGGCGAGGACCACGGCCTCGACGAACGGCTCGGGCGCGAGCACACGGCCGATCTCCTCGGCGACGAGGGCCACCTCGATCGGGCCGGCGCCCATGCCGCCGTCCTCCTCGGCGAAGGGCAGCCCGAGGACGCCCATCTCGGCCAGCTGCGCCCAGGTCTTCTCGTCGAAGCCGGGGTCGGTGGCGACCACCTGGCGGCGCCGCTCGCTGTCGCCGTAGGCGCGGCCCAGCAGGCCCGCGACGGCCTCGCGGAGGTCGTTCTGCTCGCTGTCGTACTGGAAGTCCACTGCTAGCTCACAGCCCCAGGATCGTGCCGGCGATGATGGTCCGCTGGACCTCGTTGGAGCCCCCGTAGATGGAGACCTTGCGGTAGTTCAGGTACTCCGGCGTGGCCACCCGGGCCCACTGGGGCACCTGCGAGCCGCCGTCGGCGAAGGACGCGACCGACAGCGGGCCGGCGATGTCGACCAGCAGCTCGGTGGCGGCCTGCTGCAGCTCCGAGCCGCGCAGCTTGAGCACCGAGGAGGCCGGGTGCGGCTTGCCGTCGGCGGAGTTGGCGACCACGCGCAGCGCGGTCAGCTCCAGGGCCAGCAGCTCGTTCTCGAGCTCGGCGATGCGCGCGGTCAGCCGCGGGTCCTGCGACAGCGGCCGGCCGGCGACGACGACCTCGCGGGCGTGCTCCTTGGCCTGCGCGATCAGCTTCTTGGTGGCGCCGACGCGGGCGATGCCCACGCGCTCGTTGCCGAGGAGGAACTTGGCGTAGTCCCAGCCGCGGTTCTCCTCGCCGATCAGGTTCTCGGCGGGCACGCGGACGTCCTCGAAGAAGACCTCGTTGACCTCGTGGCCGCCGTCGATGAGCTGGATCGGGCGCAGCGTCACGCCGGGGGTGTCCATCGGGAAGACCAGCATCGAGATGCCGCGCTGCTTCTTCTCCGCGGTCGGGTCGGTGCGGACCAGGCAGAAGATCCAGTCGGCGTACTGGCCGAGGGTGGTCCAGGTCTTCTGGCCGTTGACCACCCAGTCGTCGCCGTCGCGGACGGCGGTGGTGCGCAGCGAGGCGAGGTCGGAGCCGGCGTCGGGCTCCGAGAAGCCCTGGCACCACCAGATGTCGAGGCTCGCGGTCTTGGCCAGGAAGCGCTCCTTCTGCTCCTGGTTGCCGAAGCTCGCGATGACCGGGCCGATCATGCTGGCGTTGAACGCGAGCGGCTCGGGGACGTTGGCGAGCTGCATCTCCTCGCGCCAGATGTGGCGCTGCAGCGGCGTCCAGTCCCGGCCGCCCCACTCGACCGGCCAGTGCGGCACGGCCAGGCCGGCGGCGTTGAGGACGCGCTGGGCCTCGACGTACTGGTCGCGGGTCAGGTGGCGGTGGGCCGCGACGGTGTCGCGGATCTCCTGCGGCACCTGGGTGGTGAAGAAGGTGCGCATCTCATCCCGGAAGGCCTCCATCTCCGGGGAAAGCTGCAACCGCATGGGACCTCTCTCCTGACGGCGGTGTGACGCCGTCTCGACGTGTTCCCCGACGATCCCACATCTGTTACCGATCAGTAGATCCGGCTCTCGGGAGGTGGGACGGGTGGGGCGGGACGTGCCCCGGGCCCCGGGTGGCGGTCACCGGACGTGCCGCTCCCGGGGCCCGGGGTGCTCGGGTACTCGACCGCTCAGGTGCTCAGCGGGCGGCCCAGAACGCGCAGTTCGCGTCCGCGGCGACGTCGACCGGCCCGACGCCGCCCTGCGAGGCGACGTCGAGGCCCTGGACGTCGGCCGGGGTGCGGTAGGCGTTCCACGCCGGGACGCCGCGGCCGTTCGGGTCGCCGGTGGCCGCGAAGTTGGTCCAGTAGCGGACCATCGTCGTCGACAGCGCCTGCTGCTCGGCGGTCAGCGGGCCACCGAACAGGCCCGGGAACAGGTAGGGCAGCTCGCCCGCGTGCTGGGCGCCCTCGTCGTACCGCGCCGGGTCGTACGGGAAGTCCAGCAGGGCCGGGGCGTCCTGGTCGCGGAACGAGTAGGCGAAGACGGGCGCCTGCTGCCCGCGGAGCAGGTCGTAGGCGCCCACGTGCGTGCAGGTCGACAGCGCGCTGCCGGTGTCGCTGGCCACCGCCGCCAGGACCCGCAGCGTCGAGCCGTACTCCGCCAGCGGGTAGCGCTCGGCGACCGCCTCGGCCCGCGTGCCGAACCGCTGCGCCAGGGTGGCGGTGTACACGGCCGGGTCGGCCGACAGCAGCGCCTGGCGCTGGGCGTCGGCTAGCGACAGCGGGGTGAACAGCGTGTTCTCGTCCTGCAGGTTGCCGTGCACCACCGGCACGCGGTTCCACCGGCCGGCCGCGATCGCCGTCCCCGGCTGCTCGGGCAGCGACGACCCGCCGACGACGAACGAGCCGCCGGGCCAGGCGCGCAGCAGCGCCTCGGCGGGCACCGCGCGCAGGCAGGCGGCGACGTCGGCGGCGCCGGCGCAGCCGACGGCGGTCGCGACGGTCTGACCGGTCGCCTCCTCGGCGGCCAGCGTGTCGTAGGGAGTCGTGCAGCTGTAGCTCTGCGCGATCGCCTTGTCGAACAGGCCGGCGGCGGTGGGCGAGGCCAGCTGCGCGCAGACGGACGAGGCGCCGGCGGACTCGCCGAAGACCGTCACGTTGTCCGGGTCGCCGCCGAAGGCGTCGATGTTGCGCTGCACCCAGCGCAGCGCCTCCTGCTGGTCGAGCAGGCCGGCGCTGCCGGAGCCGACCGCGCCGTTGGCGGCGGACAGGTCGCGCTGGGCCATGAAGCCCATCGGGCCGAGGCGGTAGTTGATCGTCACGACGACGGCGTCGCCCTCGACGGCGAGCTTCGCGGCGTCGTAGTTGGCGCCGTTGCCGTAGACCCAGGAGCCGCCGTGGATCCACACCATGACCGGCAGGTCCGAGCGGGCCGCGTCCAGGCCCGCCGGGGTGGTGACGTTGAGGAACAGGCAGTCCTCGTTGGAGGTCTGGAACGCGTTCGTGGTGCCGTTGGCCAGCTGGGCGCACGGCTCGTGCGGGGCGGTGGCGTCGGCGATCCCGCGGAAGGGCGCGACCGGCACCGGCGGGCGGAACCGGAGGTCGCCGACCGGCGCCTCGGCGTACCGGATTCCCTCGAAGGTGCGGTACCCGTCGAGCCGGGTGCCGCGGAGCTTCCCCTCGTCGGTCTCCACCAGCGTCGGGGCGGCGTTGCCGACGCCACCGCCGTTGCCGTTGCCGGGCACCGCGGCGGCCGGGCCGGCGGTGACGACGGCGCCGGTGACGAGCGCGGCGCCGGTGGCGAGGGAGAGGACGGACCTGCCGAGGGATCGCGGGACGGGGATGCGCACGGGACCTCCTGGGTCGCCCGCGAGCTCACCGCTGTGTGAGCTGGACCACGGGTCGCTGGGACACTAGCGGCTCGTGTTTCACGATCCGCACCGGGTCCGGAACCGGCGGGTCCGCGGGCGGCGGCGCAGGATGGGGCCGTGCCGGCCGCGTCGCCCGGCGGCCGGCTGCTGCTGGCCGCCGTCCTGCTGACGGCGCTCAACCTGCGGGGCGCGATCGCCGCCGTCGGCCCCGTCCTCGACGACGTCCGCGCCGACCTCGGCCTCTCCGCGGCCGCCGCCGGCCTGCTGACCACGCTGCCGGTGCTGTGCTTCGCGCTGCTGGCGCCGGCCGCGGCCGCCGCCGGGCGCCGGGTCGGCGCGGGCGCGGCGGTCCTCGGCTCGCTGGTGCTGCTGGCGGTCGCGCAGGGGCTGCGGGTCCTCGACGGCGCCCCGGTGCTGCTGGCCGGCACCTTCCTCGCCGGCGCGGCCATGACGGTGGGCAACGTGCTGCTCCCGGCCGTGGTCAAGGCCGGGTTCGGCCGGCGCGCGGGGACGGTGACCGGCCTCTACACCGCGGCCCTCGTGGCCGGCGCGGCCGCGGGCGCGGCGTTCACCGCGCCGCTGGCGGCGGTGCTCGGCTGGCGCGGCGCGCTCGCCGCGCAGGGGGTGCTCGCCGTCGTCGCGGCGGTCGTCTGGGCGGCGGCCGCGCGGCACGCCGACGCCGCCGGCCCCGCCGCGGCCGCCCGGAGGGACGCCGGCGCGCGGCCGCTGTGGCGGTCGCCGGTCGCGTGGGCGGTGACCGCGGTGCAGGCGCTGCACTCCACGCTGTACTTCTCGCTCACCGCGTGGCTGCCGACGCTGCTGGCCGACCGCGCCGGCACCGACGCGGCCGCCGGCTCGGTGGCCGCCTCCGTCTACCAGGTGCTCGGCATCGCGGGCAGCCTGCTGGTGCCGGCCGTGCTCGCCCGCACCTCCGGGCAGGCGGGGCTCGCGCTCGGGGTCGCCGCGCTGTGGGTGGTACCGGTCGCCGGGCTGCTCGCCGCGCCCGGGGCGTGGCCCGCGTGGGCGGCGGTCGGCGGGCTGGCGCAGGGCGCCGGCATCGCGCTGGCGGTCACCCTCGTGGTGCTGCGCGCGGCCGACGCCGGCGCCGCGGCCCGGCTGTCGGGCATGAGCCAGCTGGTCGGCTACGGCGTCGGCGCGCTCGGCCCGGTCGCCGTCGGCGCGCTGTCGGAGGCGACCGGCGGGTGGACCGCGCCGCTGCTGCTCCTGCTGGCCGTCGGCCTCGGCCTGGCCGCGGCCGGGGTCGTCGCCGCCCGGCCGGTCCGCGTCGGCTGACTCAGGGCAGCCGGACGACGTCGGCCAGCACGCCGCCGTCGGCGGTGAGCCGCGCGGGGGCCGGGCTGTCGTAGACGACCAGCAGCCGGCCGTCGCCGGCCGGGCCGAGCAGGCCGATGCCCTCGGCGTGGTCGTCGCCGTCGCCGAAGGGCAGCGCCAGCTCGCGGGTGAGCAGGTCGCCGCGGACGACGGTCGGCTCCTCCGCCGCGCAGGCGCCGTGCCAGCGGTAGACGTACACCGGGCCGTCGAGGTCCATGGTGGGCCCGGCGAGCACCAGCAGGTCCTCGCCCTGCGGGCACAGGTCGCGCACGCCGAGACCGGCCAGCCGCAGCACGTGCTTGCGGTAGCGGCGGCCGTCGGGGAACTTCCGCAGGCGCAGCCGGGCGGGGTCGCGCTCGTCGACCACCGGCCGCAGCTCGAGCACCACCGCCCAGCCGCGCAGCACCGGGCCGCGCAGACCGAGGTAGACGCGCTCGCCGGAGACCGCGATGCCCTCGACGTCGAGGCCGTTGTCCTTGCCCGGGATGGGGAGGAACGGCGCGAGGTGCTCGTCGTCCGCGAGCAGGTCGCGCAGGTCCTTGCCCCGGGCGCCGAACACGGCGGCGCTGCGGGCGCCGTCGTCCTTCACCAGGGTGGGCAGCCCGTCGACGTCGACCACCGGGATGCGCACCAGCACCTGCCGGCGCGGCTGGCCGGTGACCCGCGCCAGGCGGCGCAGCGCCTGCTCGCCGTCGTGCTCGTCGCGGATGCGGCGGCGGCGCAGGCTGTGCGAGCCGACCGCCCACAGCGCGTCGCCGGTGCGGGCCAGGCCCTCGATGTCGGCCTCCTCCTCGACCCCGGGGCCGGTGCCGCCGGGCAGCGGCACCAGGTCGGCGAGGGAGGAGGTGGTCTGCCCGTCGTAGCGGGTGGGGGAGGCGGGGTCGTCGGCCACCAGCCGCTCGATCGTGGCGGTCTCGTCGCCGGCCACCCAGAGGACCGGCCCGTCGCTGCGGACGGCGGAGAGGTTGGTGTGGGTGGTGCTCCGCCGGGAGGCCGTGCCGAAGCGGAGGGTCACCGTGCGCTCTGTGCTCACGGGCGCGCACCCTGGCACGCGGTCCCGGTCTCCGGGGGTCCCGCGTGCGTCGTACCGTGCGGCATGGAACTCGTCTGTCCCAAGTGCCACGGCACGATGCGCACCTACGAGCGCAACGGCGTCCACGTCGACCAGTGCACCGAGTGCCGGGGCATCTTCCTCGACCGCGGGGAGCTCGAGCGGCTCATCGACGCCGAGAACTCCTGGCACGCCGCGCCGGCCGCCGCGCAGTCCGGCGGCCACGGTGCCCAGCAGCCGCCACAGCAGTACGGCGCACCGCAGCAGCACGGGGGCCAGTATCCGGCCGCCGGCGGCGCGGGGCTCGGCGCCGTGGTGAACGAGGTGCTCGGCGCGGTGCGCGGCTCCTCGCACTCGTCGTCGCACGGCTCCTACGGCTCGCACGGCAAGAAGCGCAAGGAGTCCTTCCTGTCCGACCTCTTCGGCTAGTCGGAGGGCCCCGCTGCCCCCACCCCTCGCTCCGCTCGGGGCGGGCCCCTGCAGCGGGGCCGTGCCAGCACGTCACGCGTAGCGTCGCGGGGGTGGCGGCGCGGGAGCTGGTCGTGCTCGGCACCGCGAGCCAGGCGCCCACCCGCACCCGCAACCACAACGGCTACCTGCTGCGCTGGGACGGCCGCGGCTTCCTGTTCGACCCCGGCGAGGGCACCCAGCGGCAGATGCTGCTGGCCGGGGTGCCGAGCAGCGCGGTGCACCGGATCCTGCTCAGCCACTTCCACGGCGACCACTGCCTGGGCCTGCCCGGCGTCGTGCAGCGGATGTCGCTGGACGGCGTCGCGCACCCGGTGGTCGCCCACTACCCGGCGTCCGGTCAGGTCTTCTTCGACCGGCTGCGGCACGCCACCCCGTTCGCCGACCTCGCCGAGGTCCGCGAGGAGCCGGTGTCCGGGGACGGGCGGCTGGCCGAGGACCCCGCCGGCGTCCTGGAGGCGTGCCGGCTCAGCCACCCGGTCGAGTCCTTCGGCTACCGGCTGACCGAGCCCGACGGCGTCCGGATGCTGCCGGACCGGCTGGCCGAGGCGGGCGTGGCCGGTCCCGACGTCGGCCGGCTGCAGCGCGAGGGCGCGCTCCGGGTGGGGGCGCGGACGGTGCGGCTGGCCGACGTCAGCGCCCCGCGGCCCGGGCAGCGGTTCGCCTTCGTCATGGACACCCGCATGTGCGACGCCGTCCCCGCCCTCGCCGACCGCGCGGACCTGCTGGTCGTCGAGGCGACGTTCCTCGCGGCCGACGCGGCGCTGGCCGACCGGTACGGCCACCTCACCGCCCGGCAGGCCGCCCGGGTCGCCGCGCAGGCGGGGGTGCGCACGCTGGTGCTCACCCACTTCTCCCAGCGCTACGCCGACCCGCGCGCCTTCGCGGACGAGGCGCGGGAGGAGTTCGACGGCGACCTCGTCGTCGCCGCCGACCTGCAGCGCGTGCCGGTGCCCGCCCGGGCGGGGTAGGAGCAGGTCCCGACCCGGAGCCCGAGGAGCGCCGATGACCCGGCTGAGCGCCGCGACGCTGGGCGAGCTGCCCGCGTCGGTGTGGACGCCGCGCTACGACCGCGCCGCGGTGCGGGCGGGGGTGGTCCACCTCGGCGTCGGCGGCTTCCACCGCGCGCACCAGGCGGTGTACCTGGACCGGCTGCTGGAGGCCGGCGCGGGGGAGGGCTGGGGGGTCTGCGGGGTCGGCGTGCTGCCCGCGGACCGCCGGATGGCCGAGGTCATGGCCGCGCAGGACCGCCTGTACACGCTGGTCGAGAAGCACCCCGACGGGCACCTCACCGCCCGGGTGGTCGGCTCGCTGGTGGGCTACCGGCTCGCGCCGGACGACCCCGGGGCGGTGGTCGAGGCCATGGCAGCGCCGGGCACCCGGATCGTCACGCTGACCGTGACAGAGGGCGGCTACAACGCGTCCGCGGCCACCGGCGAGTTCGACGCGACGGCGCCCGCCGTGCTCGCCGACCTGCGGCCGGGCGCCGCGCCGGCGACGGTCTTCGGCCTGGTCACCGAGGCGCTGGTGCGCCGCCGCGCCCGCGGGCTCCCGCCGTTCGCCGTCGCCTCCTGCGACAACGTGCCCGGCAACGGCGACCTGGCCCGGCGCAGCTTCGCCGCCTTCGCCGGGCTGCGCGACGACGCCCTCGGCGAGTGGGTGGCCCGGGAGGTGCCGTTCCCGTCGTCGATGGTCGACCGGATCACCCCCGTCACCACCGACGACGACCGCGCCCGGCTCGCCGCCACCTTCGGCGTCGAGGACCTCTGGCCGGTGGTGTGCGAGCCGTGGACGCAGTGGGTGCTCGAGGACGCGTTCCCGGCCGGGCGGCCACCGCTGGAGGACGTCGGCGTGCAGGTGGTCGGCGACGTCGCGCCGTACGAGCTGATGAAGCTGCGGCTGCTCAACGCCGGCCACCAGGTGCTCGGCCACCTCGGCCCGCTGCTCGGCCACGAGCACGTGCACGAGGCCACGCGCGACCCGCTGCTGCGCGAGCTGCTCGTCGGTTACCTGGAGGAGGAGGGGACGCCGACGCTGCCGCCGGTCCCGGGCACCGACCTGCGCCGCTACCGCGCCGAGCTGGTCACCCGCTTCGGCAACCCGCACGTGCGCGACACCCTCGCCCGGATCGTCGAGCACGCCTCCGACCGGCTGCCGCAGTTCCTGTTCCCGGTGCTGCGCGCGAACCTCGACCGTGGCGGCGAGGTGCGGCGCTCGGCGGCGGTGGTCGCGGCGTGGGTGCACGCGCTCGAGCGGCGCGGGGACGCCGCCGGGCTGGTCGACGCCCGCGGCGACCGCCTGGTCGCCGCGGCGCTCCGGTCCCGGGAGGACCCGCTCGCCCCGCTGGCCGACCGCGAGCTGTTCGGCGACCTCGGCGACCGGCCCCGCTTCACGGCCGCCTACGCCGCGGCGCTGGACTCGCTGCGCACCCGCGGGCCGGCGGCCACCGTGGCGGCACTGCTCCACGGACCGCTGGGAGAGGGGTAGCAAGGAGGGGTGTTCGACAGCTCCTTCGACAGCATCGCCTCCTTCGACGGCTCCACCTTCGACGTCGACTGGTTCGGCCTGCTCGGCCGCGAGGTGCTCCGGGAGCGCCGCGCGGCGCTGATCGCCGAGTCCTGCGCCTGGGCGGTGGGCCTGTCCGACCGGCCGCACCACCTGCGGCTGCGCGGCCGGCTGGTGGCCACCGGCTCCACCATCGGCGACCGCGCCGCCACCGGGCAGCCGCTGTCGGGCGAGGAGGACGGCCGGATCGAGCTCGGCGACGCCCGCCCGGGCAGCTTCCAGGACGCGCTCAACGCCGTCGACGCCGACGGCACCGTGTTCGCCGACCGGTTCGACCGCGAGGTGGTCGAGCCGTTCGTGCGCGAGACCTGCGTGCTCGCCGCCGACCGCGCCCGCCGCACCCGGCCGGCGCAGTGGGCCGAGCTGCTCGACGAGCTCGGCGAGGACGGCGCCGACCTGGGCGAGGTCGTGCGCGCGATGGAGTGGGAGGAGCCGCTGCGTACCGAGGCCGAGCACCTCGTGCTCGCCGCCCTGGGCCGCACCCCGCTGCTGGAGGTCGAGTCCGAGGGGCTGCCGCTGTCGCTGGTCCGCGCCGCCGAGGCCGCCACCCGCGCCGCGGCCGCGCCGGGCCGGGCGGGCGGCGGTCGGGAGCCCGAGCCGGACGAGGGGCTCTCGGGCGCGCTGTTCCTCGCGCTGGCCGCCGTCCGGGACGCCGGCCTGCCCGCCCCGGTGCCCCCGGACGACGCCGCCCGGCTGGTGGCCGTCCTGGCCGAGCAGGGCCTGGAGCCCGAGGAGGTGACCGGCGTGCTGCCGCACCTGCCGCTGGCGCCCGGCACCGCCGGCCGGGTCCGCGACCTCCTCTAGTAGGGGAGGCCGGTGTAGTTCTCGGCCAGCTCGCGGGCGGCGGCCTCCGACGCGCACACCCGGCGCAGCTGCGACAGCTGCAGCTCGGCGTCGAAGGGGTCCCCGGTGGTGTGCAGCATCGAGGTCATCCACCAGGAGAAGTGGGTGGCCCGCCAGACCCGCCGCAGCGCGGTGTCGGAGTAGGCGTCGGCGAGGTCGGTCTCCTTCTCCTGCAGCAGCCGGACCAGCGCGCGGGAGAGCAGGACGACGTCGGCGACGGCGAGGTTGAGACCCTTGGCGCCGGTGGGCGGCACGATGTGCGCGGCGTCGCCGGCGAGGAACAGCCGGCCGCGGCGCATCGGCGCGCTGACGAACGAGCGCATCGGCAGGATCGACTTCTCCAGCACCGGGCCGGTGCTGATCTCCCAGCCCTCGTGCGCGAACCGGGTGGCCAGGCCCGCCCAGATCCGGTCGTCGGACCAGTCCTCGATCTTCTCGGACGGGTCGACCTGCAGGTACAGCCGCGACACCGACGGCGAGCGCATCGAGTACAGCGCGAACCCCTCGGGGTGCCAGGCGTAGATCAGCTCGTCGGTGGCCGGGGCGGCGTCGGCGAGGATCCCCAGCCACGCGTACGGGTAGGTGCGCTCCCACAGCCGCTGCCGCGTGCCCTCGGCGACGACGGCGC
Organism: Geodermatophilus sp. SYSU D00879; assembly: GCF_054050375.1. Lineage (NCBI taxonomy): Bacteria > Bacillati > Actinomycetota > Actinomycetes > Geodermatophilales > Geodermatophilaceae > Geodermatophilus > Geodermatophilus sp. SYSU D00879. The sequence goes on along the minus strand of NZ_JBJGZF010000008.1, from coordinate 93,983 downwards.
GCGACGGGCCGTGGAAGCCGTCGGTGCCGGCGACGACGTCGCACTCGAGCACCTGCGCGGTGCCGTCGGCGTCGGTGAACCGGACGCGCGGGCTGTCGGTGTCGACGTCCTCGATCGCGACGTCGGACACCTCGAAGTGCAGCGGCGGGCCGCCGGCGAGCTGCGCGGCGATCAGGTCCTTGACCACCTCGGTCTGGCCGTAGACCCACACCCGCCGCCCGCACAGCTCGGGGAAGTCCAGCGTGTGCCGCGTGCCCGGGTACTGCAGGTGGATGCCGCGGTGCTCGAGGCCCTCGCGGTGCAGCCGGTCGCCCATGCCGGCCTCGGTGAGGACGTCGACGGTGTTCTGCTCGAGGATGCCGGCGCGGATGCGCGCCTCGACGTACTCGCGCGAGCGGTTCTCCAGCACCACCGAGTCGATGCCCTGCAGCGCGAGCAGCCGCGACAGCAGCAGGCCGGCCGGGCCGGCGCCGATGATCCCCACCTGGGTGCGCATGCCGGCGAGTGTGACCCGGGCTACCCGCGGGTGGACACCTCGGCCTGCCGCTCAGCGGAAGTGGGCGGCGCGGGCCAGCGCCCGGCCGATGCCCCGGGCGGCCACCTCGAGCACCGGCACCAGCCGGGGGAGGTCGCGCCGGTGGCTGGGGACGACGATGCCGAGCGCCGCGGCCACGGCGGTGCCGCCGCCGCGCTCCACCCGCACCGGCACGGCCACCGACAGCGTGCCCAGCGACATCTCCTCGGCGGTGCGCGCCCAGCCGCGGCGGCGGACCTCGGCGAGCTCCCGGCGCAGCCGGGCCGGCTCGACGACGGTGTGCCGGGTGGCGCGGGCCGGCGCGGCCAGGGCCCCGGCGACGACGTCGTCGGGGGCGGCGGCGAGCAGCACCTTGCCGACGCCGGTGGCGTGCAGCGGCAGCCGGCTGCCCACCTGGCTGACCACCGGCACCGACTCGCGGCCGGAGATGCGCTCGACGTAGAGCGCCGAGAGCCCGTCGCGGACGGCGAGGTGGACGGTGTCCCGCGTGGCGGTGTGCACGTCGAGCAGGTAGGGCGCGGCCACCTGGCGCAGCTCGAGCGACACGGGCGCGAGCAGGCCGAGGTCCCAGAGCTTGCGGCCGATCTCGTAGCGGCCGTCGGCGCGGCGGGCCAGCGCCCCCCAGTCGGTGAGCTCGGCGAGCAGCCGGTGCGCGGTCGTCAGCGGCGTACCCGACCGCTCGGCGATCTCGGTGAGGGTCAGCCGGGGCGCGCCCGCGTCGAACGCGTCGAGGACGGCGAGCGCCCGGGAGGTCACCGACCGCCCCCGCTCGCCCGCGCCGCCCGCCACCCCGCCAGTCTCCCACCCAGCGGAAGTCGCAGGACCTCGGACCCTGCCGGTCCGGGCCGCGCGCCGGTGTGCTGGGCGCCGTGACCGACCCCGTCCGGCTGCCGCTGGCCTACCACGACGCGGCGGTGGCCTGCTCCTACCACCTGGCGTCGGCGGCCGCGGTCGCCGCGCTGCTGCCCCGGGACGGCGGCCGGCCGCTGCTCCGGCCGATCCCGGTGCCGGGTGGCCGCACGCTGGTGGCGGTGCACGCCTTCCGCTACCGCACCGTGACCTGGACCGACGCCGACGGCGGCACCCACGCGCTGGCGCCCTACGGCGAGGTCGGCGTCACGGCCGGCGTCGTCGGGCCGGGGGCGCGCGGCGCGGCCCGCCCGGCCGTCGGCGGCTTCGTGCTGCAGCTGCCGGTGACCTCCCGCGAGGCCCGCGACCTCGGCCGGGCCGAGTGGGGGCTGCCCAAGTGGCTCGGCGACATGGACTTCCTCGACGAGCCCGGCCGGCAGCGGGTCCGGCTGTCCGAGGCCGGCGCCGACGTGCTGGTGCACACCGTGCGCGCCCGCGGCCCGGCGCTGCGCGGCAGCCCGGCCCGGACGCTGTGGTCGGTGCGCGGCGGGCGGCTGCTGGAGACGCGCATCCCGGTGCTCGCCCGGTGGCAGGCGCGGCCCGGGCCCGGCGGCGCCGAGCTCGCTCTGGGGGAGCACCCGGTCGCCGACGCGCTGCGCGCGATCGGGCTGTCCCTCGCGCCGCTGGCCGCCTTCCGCGCCGTCGAGTACCGCAGCACGCTGCCGGCGGGCCGGCCGCTGGGCGCCGCGGACGCCGCCCCCGCCCCCGCGCACCCCGGCCGGGACGACGAGTACGGCCGGTTCACGGTCGCCCACCCGGGGACCGGACCGCTGCCGCAGTACCCGCCGGTCGCCGTCGGCTGACCGGGGCGGCGCCGCTCAGGAGGAGCGCGCGAGCTCCTCGTCCAGCGCCGCCCAGGGGCCCAGCGCCGCGCCGGCGGCCCGCCCGCGCGCCTCCTCGTCGTCCCCGAGCGCGGCGCGCAGCGCCTCCCGGAGCCGGTCGGCCAGCGCCTGGTGCGGCGACCAGCGGGCCACCCCGAGGCCGGCGCGGGCGGCGTCGGCGGCGCCCGCGAGCCGGGCCGCCGCCGCGTGCCGGCCCTCGGCGAGGGCCAGCGCGGCCAGCACCTCCAGGCAGGTCGCGGCGCCCTCCAGGTCGCGGGTGCGCCGGTGCAGCGCCACCGCCTCGTCCAGCCGGGCCCGCGCGCGGGGCAGGTCGCCGGCCAGCAGCGCGGCCAGCGCCAGGGCGTCACCGAGCAGCGCGGCGAGCTGGTCGTCGGCGGCCGCCGCGGCCAGGTCCCGCGCCTCGCCCGCGACCCGCTCGGCGACGGGCACGTCCCCGCCGGCCAGCGCGACGGCCACGCGCAGCATCCCGCTGAACGCGACCGACCAGCCGTCGCCGCTGCGCCGCAGCTGGGCCAGCGCCTCGTCGAGCTGCGGGACGACGCGCGGGTCGGCCGGGGGCAGGCACATCGCCCGCGCGCCGAGGGCGTGGCCGAGCAGCCACGCGTCGTCGCGGCGGCGGGCGTCGTCGACCACGCCGTCGAGCAGGCCGGCCGCGCCCGCCCGGTCGCCGAGGGCGATCCGCAGCGAGGCCCGCGCCCAGGTCAGCCGGCCGGCCAGGTCCGGCGGCAGCGCGGCGGCCGACGGCAGCGCCGCCGTCTGCTCGGCCAGCCCGGCCATCGCGGGCAGCAGCCCGCGCGCCCACCACCAGCGGACCAGCGGCGCGGTCAGCCGGACGGCGAGGTCCGCGCGGTCGGTGGCCACCGCCCAGCGCAGCGCGGCGCGCAGGTCGGCGGTCTCGGCGTCCAGCCGGTCCCGCCACAGCCGCGCGGCCGGGCCGGCCAGCCCCGCGCCCGCCTCGGCGCCCAACCGGGCCAGGTGCTGCGCCCAGCGGACCCGGGTCGCCTCCTCCTCGCCGCGCTCGCGCAGCCGCTCGGCGGCGAACGCGCGGACCAGCTCGAGCATGCGGAACCGCGGCTCGCCGTCGCCGGTGTCGGTGGGGGTGACCAGGCTGTGCCCGACCAGGTCCGACAGCGTCTCCAGGACGTCGAGGTCGCCGGCGCCGTCCTCGTCCCGGCCGGCGCCCACCACCTCGGCGGTGTCGAGGGTGCAGCCGTCCGCGCACACCGACAGCCGCGCCAGCAGCGCCCGGCCGCGCTCGTCGAGCAGGTCGTGGCTCCAGGCGATGGTGGACCGCAGGGTGCGCTGGCGGTCGGGCACGTCGACGTCGGGGTCGCCGAGGTCGAGCGCGCGGTCCAGCCGGGCCAGCAGCAGCCGCGGGGGCAGCGTGCGCACCCGGGCCGCGGCCAGCTCCACCGCCAGCGGCAGCCCGTCGAGCCGGCGCACCAGCTCGGCGACCGGGCCGGCGGTGGCGGCGGTGAGCGCGAAGGAGGGGTCGGCCTGGCGGGCGCGGGCCACGAACAGCTGCACCGCGGGCGCCGTGCCGGGGTCGTCGTCGGCGGCCGGCGTCCGCAGCGGCTCGATCGGCACGTCGTGCTCGCCGCGCAGCCGCAGCACGGCGCGGCTGGTGACCAGCAGCTGGGTGAGCGGGCAGCGGGCCAGCAGCGTCGCGAGGTCGGGGGCGGCGCCGGCGACCTGCTCGAGGTTGTCGACGACGAGCAGCGCCCGGCGGCCGGCCAGCCGGTCGCCCACCTGGTCGAGCAGGGGGCGGCTGCCCTCGGCGGACACCCCGACCGCCTCGGCCACGGCCGCGGGCACGTCGGCGCGGTCGCGGACGCCGGAGAGGTCGACGAACCACACGCCGTCCCGGCCGGGCTCCACCGCCGCGGCCGCGGCCAGCGCCAGCCGGGTCTTGCCGATGCCACCGGGCCCGGTGAGCACCACCAGCCGCACCGCCGGGTCGCCGAGCAGCCCGGTGACGGTGGCGAGCTCCGCGGCGCGGTCCACCATCGGCGTCGGCGGCGTCGGCAGCCACCCGGCGGCCAGCCCGGGCGGCGCCGGGGCCGGCCGGGTGAAGCGCTCGCTCAGCAGCACGGCCAGGTCGTCGGCGACCAGCTCGGCGAGCTCGGCCGGCTCGCGGTAGGGCGTGGTCGAGACGCCGCCCCCGGCCTGCACCCGCTCCAGCAGCCGGGCCAGCCGGGGGTCGCGGCCGGGCGCCGGCGTGCGGACGTAGAGCAGCCGCGGCATCCCCTCGGACAGCACGAGCTCGTCCTCCAGGCCCGACACCGCCATGTCCGGGCCCACCCAGCCGTAGCGGTCGCCGTAGACGCCGACGAAGACGTCGCTCTGCGCGAGGTAGGCACGGTAGAGGTCGCGCGGCGGGTGCGGGCGCGCGCCCAGCTCGAACATCACCGGGGTCAACCGCAGCCGGGCGACGGCGTCGCGGACCGCGCGCCGCTCGGCCGCCAGCTCCTCGAGGGTGGAGGAGACGAACACGCGCAGCCGCTGGTCGGGCGTCGCGATGGTCCGCGGCATCCCGGGCGTCCCCGCCGGAGCGGCCACGAGCACCTCCCGCCCGCCGACGGGCGCGCCGCCCGCCGACGCCGCGGAGTCTAGGGACGGCGGAGGCGCCCCGGAACCCGGTGACAGCGGGCCCGGGGGAGTGGTTGCATGGCCGCACCCACGGTCCGCACGGGGGATGCGCGCACCCGGAGAGCCCCGTGCACGGTGCCCAGACCCCCGCCCCCGCCCGCCCGTCCGGAGCGGTGTCGTGACCGGCACCGCCCTGGCCGTCGTCGCCCGGGACGCCGGCCTGCGCACCTCGACCACCCGGGAGCTCGAGCGCCGCTACGGCAGCGACTACCGCGTCGTCTCCGGGGCCGACCCGGGCGAGCTGGACGCCGCGCTGTCCGCGGCGGGCGACCCGGCGGTGGCCGTGCTCCTCGGCGGCCTCGGGGAGGACGACCCCGACGGGCTCGAGGTGCTGCGGGCCTGCCACGGACGGCACCCCGGCGCGATCGCCGTGGCCCTGGTCCGGTGGGGCGCGTTCGAGACCGCCCGGCCGATCTTCGAGGCCATCACCGTCGGCCAGCTCGACCGCTGGGTGTACGCCCCGCAGGGCCGCCCCGACGAGGAGTTCCACCGCTCGGTCACCGAGATCCTCGACGAGTGGTCCTCGCGGCGCGGCGGCGGCTTCGAGGCGGTGCGGATCATCGGGCACCGGTGGGACCCGCACGCCCAGCACCTGCGCGACCAGATGACCCGCAACCGCATCCCGCTGGGCGTCTACGAGGCCGGCTCGCCCGAGGGCCGCGCGATGCTCGCCGACCTGGAGCTCGACCAGCCGCGGCTGCCGGTCGTCGTCGTCCGGTTCCGGCCCGAGCAGACCGTGCTCGAGGCGCCGACCGACCTCGAGGTGGCCGAGGCGTTCGGCCTGTTCGACCCGCTGGACCCCGACGCCGTCCACGACGTCGCGATCGTCGGGGCCGGGCCCGCGGGCCTGGGCGCGAGCGTGTACGCCGCCTCCGAGGGCCTGGACACCCTGCACCTGGAGTGCGAGGCGGTCGGCGGGCAGGCGGGCACCAGCTCGCTGATCCGCAACTACCTCGGCTTCCCCACCGGCGTGAGCGGCAGCCGGCTGGCGTTCTCCGCCTACCTGCAGGCCTGGGCGTTCGGCACGACGTTCTCCTTCATGCGCACCGCCGCGTCCCTGCGCACCGAGGACGGGCTGCACCGGGTCACGCTGCACGACGGGACGGCGGTGCGGGCGCGCAGCGTGGTCATCGCCACCGGCGCGGCCTGGCGGCGGGTCGGCGTCCCGGAGCTCGAGGCGTTCACCGGCCGCGGCGTCTTCTACGGGGCGGCGGTCAGCGAGGCGCCGGCGATGGCCGGGCGGCACGTGTTCGTCGTCGGCGGCGGCAACTCGGCCGGGCAGGCGGCGGTGTACCTCTCCCGCTACGCCGAGCGGGTGACCGTGCTGGTCCGCCGGCACTCGCTCGCCGAGACGATGTCGGACTACCTGGTCCGCGAGCTGGAGGCGCTGCCGCGGGTCGACGTCCGGTACCGGGTGCAGCTGGCCGGCGGGCGCGGCAGCGACGTCCTGGAGACCGTGGTCCTGCGCGACCTGGACACCGGCGCGGAGACCGAGGAGCCGGGGATGCTGTTCGTGATGATCGGCAGCGAGCCGCGCACCGACTGGCTGGCCGGGACGCTGGCCCGCGACCGCTGGGGCTTCCTGCTCACCGGGGCGGCGCTGCTGACCGGCGACGACGTCACGCCGGCCTGGTCGCTGGACCGGCCGCCGGCGCTGCTGGAGACGAGCACGCCGGGCGTCTTCGCCGCCGGCGACGTGCGGCAGGGCTCGGTCAAGCGGGTGGCCTCGGCGGTCGGGGAGGGCGCGCTCGCGGTGACGCTGGTGCACGCCCACCTGGCCTCGCTCGCGGCGTCGTCCGCGGCCCGCTGACCGGGCGGCCGCCTTCCGCTGGGCGGGACCCGGCGCTCGCCCGCCGTCGCCGCCCGGACGTACGTTCCCGGTATGACCGGGACCACGTCGGAGGGCAGGCTCGTCCTGCCGCGGTACCTGCGCGAACCCGACGGGACGCGGACGCCCGTCGGCTTCCCGGACTACCGGAGCACCGCGCTGCGCGCGCCGCTGCGCACCCCCGTGGACCTGCCGCACCGGCTCACCGAGGTCACCGGCCCGGTGCTCGGCGAGGACCGGGTGCTGCCGTCGGACGCCGACCTGACGCTGCGCAACGGCGGCGAGGCCATCGGCCAGCGGATCCTCGTGTACGGGCGGGTGCTGGACAGCGACGGCCGCCCGGTGCCCGGCGCGCTGGTGGAGGTGTGGCAGGCCAACGCGGCCGGCCGCTACCGGCACGTCGTCGACAACTGGCCCGCGCCGCTGGACCCGCACTTCGACGGGCTGGGCCGGGTGGTCACCGACGGCCTGGGCCGCTACGAGTTCATGACGATCAAGCCCGGCGCCTACCCGTGGGGCAACCACCACAACGCCTGGCGGCCGGCGCACATCCACTTCAGCCTGTTCGGCCGGGCGTTCACCCAGCGCCTGGTCACCCAGATGTACTTCCCGGACGACCCGCTGTTCGGCCAGGACCCGATCTTCAACGCGATCCCGCCGGCGGCCCGGCACCGGGCGGTCAGCCGGTACTCCCTCGACCGCACCCAGGACAACTGGGCGCTGGCCTTCGAGTGGGACATCGTGCTGCGCGGCACCGAGCAGACGCCGTTCGAGACCGACGACGACGGGGACGTGGCGTGAGCGCGGACCCGCTGGACGTGCCGCCGGACCCGGCGACGCCCTTCCAGCCCCGTTCCGGGCAGCGCGGCACCGGCTTCCTCACCGGGCCCTTCCGGCTGGGCACCACCCCCAGCGCCACCGTCGGGCCCTACCTCGCGATCGGCCTGACCTGGCCGGACGGCGAGTGGGCCGCCGCCGAGGGCACCCCGGGCGGCTTCTGGATCCGCGGCCGGGTGCTCGACGGCGCCGGCGACGTCGTCCCCGACGCGATGGTCGAGACCTGGCAGGCCGACCCCGACGGCCGCTTCGCCTCGCCGGAGGACCCGCGCGGGCCCTCGACCTACCCCGGCTTCCGCGGGTACGCCCGCGCGCAGACCCGGTCCGGCGAGTTCGCGGTGTTCACCCTCAAGCCGGGCCGGGTGCCCGACGGCGAGGGCGGTCTGCAGGCGCCGCACGTCGACGTCTCGGTGTTCGCCCGCGGCCTGCTCGACCGCGTCGTCACCCGGATCTACTTCGCCGACGAGGCCGAGGCCAACGCGGCGGACCCGGTGCTGGCCGCGCTGCCGGAGGACCGCCGGGCCACGCTGCTCGCGCAGCCCGCCGAGGACGGCTACCGCTTCGACGTGCACCTGCAGGGGGACCGCGAGACGGTCTTCTTCGCCGTCTGAGCGGGCTCGGTCTGCCGGCCGCCGGTAGGAAGGACGTCGTGACAGGTCTGTTCGCCGGCACCTTCGCCCGGGGCGGTGCGGCGGCGGCCGTGTCCGACGACGCCTGGTTCCGCGCGCTGCTGGAGGTCGAGGCGGCGCTCGCCCGCGCCGCCGCCGCGGCGGGCCTGGTGCCCGCGACGGCGGCCGACGCGGTGACCGCCGCCTGCGCCGACCCCTCGCGGCTGGACCTCGCGGCCGTCGTCGCGCACGCCGCGGACGCCGGCAACCCGGTGCCGCCGCTGGTGCGGGCGCTGCAGGCAGTGGTGGGGGAGCGCGACGCCGTCGCCGTGCACGTGGGCGCCACCAGCCAGGACGTGCTGGACACCGCCCTGCTGCTGCTCGCCCGGCGGGCGGTGGCGACGCTGGACGCCGACCTGGCCGCGGCGGCGGACTCCTGCGCGGCGCTGGCGCGGGAGCACCGCGACGACGTGGTCGTCGGCCGCACGCTCATGCAGCAGGCGCTGCCGACGACGTTCGGGCTCAAGGCCGCCACGTGGCTCGCCGGGCTGGACGGCGCGCGGCTGCGGCTGGCCGAGGTGGTCGCCTCGCTGCCGGTGCAGTACGGCGGCGCGGTCGGGACGCTGGCGGCGTCGCGCGGCGCCGGGGTGGCGGTGCGGGCGGCGCTGGCGGAGGAGCTGGGGCTGGTCGCGCCCGCCGTCCCGTGGTTCACCACGCGGCTGCCGGTGGCCGACCTCGCCGGGGCGCTCGGCGCGGCCGCGGGCGTGGTGGCGACGGTCGCCGTCGACGTGGTGCTGCTCGCCCAGTCGGAGGTGGCCGAGGTCGCCGAGGCCGGTGAGGGTCGCGGCGGGTCCTCGGCGATGCCGCACAAGCGCAACCCGGTGGCGGCGATCTCGGCGCGGGCGTGCGCGCGGCGCGCGCCGGGCCTCGTGGCGACGCTGCTGGGCGCGATGGAGCAGGAGCACGAGCGGGCCGCCGGCGCGTGGCACAGCGAGTGGCCGACGCTGACCGACCTGCTGGTCACCGTGGGGTCGGCCGCAGCGTGGCTGGCGGAGAGCCTGCGCGGGCTGCGGCCCGACGTCGGCCGGATGGCCGGGGCCGTGTCCGAGGCCGGCGAGGGATCGCTGGCCGGCGCGCTGGCCGAGGCGCTGACGCCGTCGCTGGGGCGGGGCGCGGCGCACGACGCGGCCGCGGAGGCCGCGCGCCACGCGCGCGAGACGGGCCGGACGCTGGCCGAGGTGGTGGCCACCCGGACCGACGTCGACGTCGCCGCGGTGCTCGCCGCGGCCACGCCGGACGTGGGGGAGGCCGGCGCGCAGGTGGACGCCGCGCTGGCCGAGCACGAGCAGCTGGTGGAAGGGGCACCGTGACCGCGGTCGAGGTCAGCTACACCGAGGACGGGCCGGCCGGCGCGCCGGTCGTCGTCCTGTCCAACTCGCTGGGCGCCACCCGGGGGATGTGGGACCCGCAGGTGCCGGCGCTGGCCGAGCGGTACCGCGTGGTCACCTACGACACCCGCGGGCACGGGGAGTCGCCCGCGCCGGCCGGGCCGTACACGGTCGACGACCTGGCCGACGACGTCGTCGCGCTGCTGGACCGGCTCGGCGTGCGGCGCGCGCACGTGGTGGGGCTGTCGCTGGGCGGGATGACGGCGATGCGGCTGGCCGCGCGCGAGCCCGAGCGGGTGGGCCGGCTGGCGCTGCTGTGCACCTCGGCGAAGCCGGAGCCGCAGGGCTTCCTCGACCGGGCGGTGCAGGCCCGCTCGGGCGGGACGGCGCCGCTCGCGCCGGCGATCGTGGGCCGCTGGCTGACCCCGGGCTACGCCGCGCAGCACCCGGACCTCGTGGCGCGGCTGGAGGCGATGATCGCCGGCGCCGACGACGAGGGGTACGCCAACTGCTGCGAGGCGGTCGGGCACTTCGACGCCCGCGAGGACCTCGCCCGGATCACCGCGCCCACGCTGGTCGTGTCCGGCGCGGAGGACCCGGCGCTGCCGCCGCCGCACCAGCAGCTGATCGCCGACGGGATCGCCGGCGCCTCGCTGCTGTCGGTGAGCCCGGGCGCGCACCTGCCCAACCTGGAGCAGCCGCTGGAGGTCACCGGCGCGCTGCTCGGCCACCTCGACGCCGCCGGGGGTCACGCGTGAGCGGGGCGCCGCTGGACTCGGACGACGCCCGCCGGGACGCCGGGATGCGCACCCGGCGCGAGGTGCTCGGCGACGCGTGGGTGGACCGGGCGGTGGCGAACACGACGCCGTTCACCGCCGGGTTCCAGGACTTCATCACCCGGGTGGCGTGGGGCGACGTCTGGCAGCGGCCGGGCCTCGAGCGGCGCGAGCGCAGCATCGCCACGCTGTCGATCTGCATCGCGCTGCGGCACTGGGACGAGTTCGCGCTGCACGTGCGCGCCGCGGTGCACAACGGCCTGACCGAGGACCAGATCGCCGAGGTCATCCAGCACGCCGCCGTCTACGCCGGCGTTCCGGCCGCCAACCACGCCTTCAAGGTCGCCGGACCGATCCTCCAGGAGATGCGCGCCGGCTGACCCGGGCCCTCAGTCCCGCCCGGCGGGCTCCGCGGGACTGGGCGTGAGCGCGATCGCGGCGACGGTGACGAGCCCGACGAGGACCGTCGGGGTCACCTCGTCGTCCAGCCAGTAGTGGAACAGCGCGGCACCCAGGCCGACGAGGACCGCGAGCAGCAGCCGGCTCCGGATCCCGTCCAGGTACGCCCCTCCCGCCTGCACTCCCACGGCCCTCATGAGCAGAACGGTAGGTAGGGATCGGGGCGGTCCCGGGCCGTTCGGGGACGTGCCGCGGACGCGTTCGACGGGCGCGGTGAGTCGTCACGGGGAGGAGTGCCCCGGTCGCCGCCCGCCTCTCGGTGGCGCCCTGTCCCGTCACCGCCCGGGTGCAGTCTGCCGCGCATGGCCGACTCCTCGTCCCAGCACCGGCACCACGCCATCGACTACGTCGAGCTCACCGTGACCGACCTCGACCGGGCCCGGCGCTTCTACGCCGACGCCTTCGGCTGGCGGTTCACCGACTACGGCCCCGACTACGCCGGGATCCAGGACCCGGGCGACCCGGCGGCCGAGGTGGGCGGCCTGCGCCTGGACGACGAGGTCCGTCCCGGCGGCCCGCTCGTGCTGCTCTACTCCGCCGACCTGGACGCCTCCGTGGACGCCGTGACGAGCGCCGGCGGCCGCGTCGTCGACGGCCCGTACGCCTTCCCGGGCGGGCGCCGGTTCTCCTTCACCGACCCGAGCGGAAACCAGCTCGGCGTCTGGTCCGAGACCTGACGGCGGGCGGGCACGCCGGGGCTCTCCCCCGGGGCGCGGTCAGGCCGCGGAGGAGAGAAGGGGCGCCGGGGTGGTGATCTCGGTGCCGTCGGGCCGCCAGGTGCGCCATCGGCCGTCGGGTTGTCGCTCGACGCGGAAGCCGTGGTGGACCTTCGTGTGGTGGCGTTCGCAGAGCAGGGCTGAGTTGTCCAGGCTGGTGTCGCCGCCGTCGATCCAGTGGATCAGGTGGTGGACGTCGCACCACCAGGTCGGGGCGCCGCAGCCGGTGAACACGCACCCGCCGTCGCGGAGTTCGGCGGCGCGGCGGATGTGCCGGCTCATCAGCCGCTGCTCCCGGCCCAGGTCCAGCGGTGCGCCGTCGGGCGCGAACACCACCCGGGACACCGCCCCGTCGCAGGCCAGCCAGCGGGCCCGGGCGGCGGAGATGGTGGCCCCGAACCCCATCCGCCCGGCGTTGCGGCTTCCGGCCGGGTCGACCAGGTCCGCCAGGTCGATCACGACGGCGATCTGCGGCTTGTGTTCGCGCAGCTGAGGCAGCGATCCCGACGCCAGGACGTTGTCGCACAGTTGCACCAGGGCGTCGCCGAGGCGCTGGGCGCGGGTGCGGTCGTCGCCGGCGGGGCGGTCGGCCTGCACGTGCGCCTCCAGGGCGGTCTGCAGCCTCTCCCCGCCCACGGCATCCAGGTGCCCGCGGAAGGACAGCGACCCGTCGGCGTGCCTGGCCAGCGTCAAGGACCGGCCCTCGGTGGGGTCCGGCTCGGGCCCGTCGGGGTCGAGGTCGGTGCAGTAGTGCTGCACCACCTGCACCAGGTCGGCGTGCGCGCGCTCGACCGCCACGCCGGTGAGGACCGCGTCGATCACGGCCAGGTCCACGCCCTGCTCGAGAGCCGAGGCCAGCCGCTCGGGGGTCACGGCGCGGGCGGCGACGGCGACCTGCTCGGCCGACACCAATCCCGCCTCGTGGGCCTCGGCCAGCGCCGGCAGGTGCTCCAGGGCGCGGCCGTTGCGCACCAGCCGCGACGCCTCCGCGGTGGACAGCCGGCAGTGCCCGCGCAGCCAGGAGGCCATCGACCTCAGCCCGTCCCGCTCCGGCGCCTGCTCCAGCTCGGCGGCACGCACCGCGCGGGTCAGCCGGGCGTCGATCCGGTTGCGTTCGGCGACCAGCGCGGCGACGTCGTCGAGGACGTCGCCGCCGCTCAGTTCACCCGAACACATGATCGAAACCTAGCCGATCAGACACCCTTCCGTGAGACGAATCCGCAGATCAACGGCCTGTCCACAGATCTCGCCGACCCCTTGCGCGGCGCTCACGAGGCGTCTCCGCGAGGATCGCAGGCGCACGGGGAACAGCGGGACCAGCAGCGGGACGAGAAGAGGGACGACGTGGCACTTCTGGACGACGGCGCATGGCAGGGCAAGGTGTGGACCGGCGCCTGGACCGACGGGTCCGGCGGCACCTACGACGCGGTGGAGCCGGCCACCGGCGACGTCATCGCGCCGGTCGGCAAGGCGACCCCCGAGGACGTCCACGCGGCGGCCGAGCGGGCGGCGGAAGCCCAGCGCGCGTGGGCGGCCGCCCCGTTCGAGGAGCGCGCGCGGGTGCTGCGCCGGGCCGGCCAGGTGCTCGAGGACAACGCCGACGAGATCAAGGGCTGGCTGGCCCGGGAGTCCGGTGCGATCCAGCCGTTCGGCGACTTCCAGGTCCACACCAGCGCCCAGGAGTGCTACGAGGCGTCCGCGCTGCCCAGCCACCCCTACGGGGAACTGCTGCGCACCGGCGCGCCGCGGCTGAGCTTCGCCCGCCGCGTCCCGGCCGGCGTCGTCGGCGTGATCGCGCCGTTCAACGTGCCGACCATCCTCGCCATCCGCGCGATCGCCCCGGCGCTCGCGCTCGGCAACGCCGTCGTCCTCAAGCCCGACCCGCGCACCGCCGTCTCCGGTGGCGCCGTCTTCGCGCGCGTCTTCGAGGAGGCCGGGCTGCCGGCCGGCGTCTTCCAGGTGCTGCCCGGCGGGGCCGACGTCGGCGAGGCGCTGGTCACCGCGCCGCAGGTGCGGGTCATCGCGTTCACCGGCTCCACGAAGGCCGGCCGGATCGTCGGCGCGCTCGCCGGCCAGCACCTCAAGCGGGCGCACCTCGAGCTCGGCGGCAACTCCGCCCTGATCGTGCTGCCCGACGTCGACGTCACCGCGGCCGCCAGCGTGGGCGCCTGGGGCACCTTCAGCCACCAGGGCCAGATCTGCATGGCGACCAGCCGGCACCTGGTGCACGAGTCGATCGCCGAGGAGTACACCGCCGTCCTCACCGAGAAGGTCGAGAAGCTGCCGGTCGGCGACCCGTTCCGCGAGCAGGTGGCGATGGGGCCACTCATCGACGCCGGCCAGCGCGACCGCGTGCACGGCCTGGTCACCGCGAGCGTCGACCAGGGGGCCACCGTGCGCACCGGCGGCACCTACGAGGGTCTGTTCTACCGGCCGACCGTCCTCGGCGGCGTCGCCATCGACCACCCGGCCTACCAGGAGGAGATCTTCGGCCCGGTCGCCCCGGTGACGCCGTTCTCCAGCCTCGACGAGGTCACGCAGCTGGCTGCCGGCACCGAGTACGGCCTGAGCCTGGGCATCCTCACCCGCGACGTCTACGCCGGCCTCGAGCTGGCCGAGCGCATCCCGTCGGGCCTGGTGCACATCAACGACCAGACGGTCAACGACGAGGCGGTCGCCCCGTTCGGCGGCGTCGGGGCGTCCGGCACCGGCTCCCGGCACGGCGGCCCGCAGGCCAACATCGAGGCGTTCACCGAGACCCAGTGGGTCACCGTGCGCGGCGACCTGCCCGCCTACCCGTTCTGAGCGCCCGGGGCCGTGCAGTTCCGCGGAGGTGCACGGCCCCGGGAGAGTGGCCCGCATGCACGAGCTGTTCAGCGAGGAGCGCTCGGCCGACGTCGTCGCCGCCAGCTTCGCGGGCACCCCGGACCCCCGGCTGCGGCAGGTGGTGACGTCGCTGGTCCGTCACCTGCACGCCTTCGTCAAGGACGTCGAGCTCACCGAGGCGGAGTGGGCCGCGGCGATCGACTTCCTCACCCGCACCGGGCACACCAGCGACGCCGTGCGCCAGGAGTTCGTGCTGCTGTCCGACGTCCTCGGGGTCTCGATGCTGGTGGAGACGATCAACCACCGCAGCGGCGGCACCGGGACCGAGTCCACCGTGCTCGGCCCCTTCCACCAGGTCGCGTCGCCGGAGCGGCGGCTCGGCGACGACATCGCCCTCGACGGCAAGGGCACCCCGTGCCTGGTGTCCGGACGGGTCAGCGGCCCGGACGGCGAGCCGCTGGCCGGCGCCACCGTCGACGTCTGGCAGGCCAACGCGGACGGCTTCTACGACGTCCAGCAGCCGGACGTGCAGCCGCCGGGCAACCTGCGCGGGCTGTTCACCGCCGACGACGACGGCCGCTTCTGGTTCCGCTCGGTCGTGCCGCGCTGGTACCCGATCCCGGACGACGGCCCGGTCGGGCAGCTGCTCGCCGCCACCGGCCGGCACCCGAACCGCCCCGCGCACCTGCACGTCATCGCCGCGGCCCCCGGGTACCGGCCGGTGACCACGCACGTGTTCGTCGCCGACTCGCCCTACCTCGACTCCGACGCGGTGTTCGGGGTCAAGGAGAGCCTGGTCCGGGACGTGCCCGAGGTCGACGACCCGGAGCGCGCCGCCGCGCTCGGCCTGCCCAACCCGTTCCGCACCCTCGTCGTCGACGTCACGCTGCTGCGCGACCGGCGCTAGGGGCGGAGCCGCAGCACCTGCCCGGGGCGCAGCTGCGCGCAGCGGTCGACGTCGTCGTCGGCGACGTAGCCGGCCACCGGGTAGCCGCCGGTCACCGGCGCGTCGGCGAGGAACAGCACCGGCTGCCCCGACGGCGGCACCTGCACCGCGCCGCGGACCAGCCCCTCGCTGGGCAGCTCCCCCTCGACCGCGCGGTCCAGCCGCGGGCCGGCCAGCCGCAGCCCCACCCGGTTGCTCTCCGCGGTGACCGTCCACGCGGCCGATCCCAGCGCGTCCCGGGCC
Organism: Geodermatophilus sp. SYSU D00879; assembly: GCF_054050375.1. NCBI lineage: Bacteria > Bacillati > Actinomycetota > Actinomycetes > Geodermatophilales > Geodermatophilaceae > Geodermatophilus > Geodermatophilus sp. SYSU D00879. The sequence continues at coordinate 78,421 of NZ_JBJGZF010000008.1, read as the reverse complement.
GAGGAGCTCAGCCAGTCGGCGCGCGGGCCGGGCAGCAGCCGCACGGTCACCTCCCCGGCGGGCGGGTCGGCGACCGGCGCCACGTCGACGCCGGGCGGCGGGCCGGCGGCGTCCCCGACCGGCAGGACGTCCCCGGCGCGCAGCGGCGCCGGGCCCAGGCCGGAGAGCACGTCGGTCGACCGCGAGCCCAGCACCGGCGGGACGGCGATCCCGCCGCGGACGGCGAGGTAGGTGCGCAGCCCCGCGGCCGGGGTCCCGAGCGCCAGCGTCGCCCCGGCGCGGAGCAGGCCGGGTGCGTCGTGCACCGGCGACCCCGGGCACCGCGCGCCCGTGGTGACGACGAGCAGGTCGGCGTCGGCGCGCACCGCCAGCCCGCCGAGGGTCGCCTCCAGCACCGCGGCCGCGGGGTCGTTGCCCACCAGCCGGTTCGCCAGCGCGGCCGCGGCGCGGTCCGCCGCCCCCGACCGGCCCACGCCGATCCCGCCGAGCCCCGGCCGCCCGCGGTCCTGCACCGTGGTCAGCGGGCCGGGGGACAGCACGGTCAGCACGGCACGAACCGCACCCGCACGCCCGGGCGCAGCAGCGCGGCCGGGTCGCGGGCCAGGTCGAAGACCGGGACGTCGGTGCGCCCGACCAGCCGCCACCCGCCCGGCGACGCGCTCGGGTACACCCCGGTGAACCCGCCGGCCAGCCCCACGGACCCGGCCGGCACCCGGGTGCGCGGGGTGGCCAGCCGCGGCACGTCCCAGGGGCCGGCGTCGGGGACGCAGTAGCCGAAGCCGGGGGAGAACCCGCAGAACGCCACGGTCCACTCCCGCCCGCTGTGCGCCGCGACGACGCCGGCGGGGTCGGTGCCCAGCAGCTCCGCGACGTCGGCGAGGTCGGCGCCGTCGTAGCGGACCGGCAGCTCGACCCGCTCGCCGCTGCCCGCCCGGCCCGGCCGCCACGGCAGCCGCTCCAGCGCGGCCCGCACGTCGGCGAGGTCCCCGTCGGCCACCACCAGCACCGTCCGCGCGGCCGGGACGACGTCGACGACGCCCGGCAGCGCCCGGTCGCGCAGCGCGGCGGAGAACCCGAGGACGGCGTCGAGGTCGTCGAGCTCGACCAGCAGCGCGGCCGACCCGCTCGGCAGGACGCGCATCAGGCGAACGGCGCCAGCGCGACGCCGGCGGCGGTGAGCGCGGCGCGGACCTCCCGGGCGATCGCCACCGCGCCGGGGGTGTCGCCGTGCACGCAGATCGAGTCCGGCGCCAGCACCAGCGGGCCGCCCTCGACGTCGGTCACCGGCTCCCCGGCGGACATCGCCACGCACCGCCGGGCGATCTCGGCGGCGTCGGTGAGCAGCGCACCCGGCTGCCGGCGGGGGACCAGCGTGCCGGCCGGGGTGTAGGCGCGGTCGGCGAACGCCTCGGCCACCGTGGGCAGCCGCGCCTCACCGGCCAGCCGCAGGAACGCCGAGCCCGGCAGCCCCAGCACGGGCAGGGCCCGGTCGTACGCCGCGACGGCGGAGACCACGGCCGCGGCCTGCTCCTCGTGCGCCACGACCGCGTTGTACAGCGCCCCGTGCGGCTTGACGTAGCGCACCCGCGTGCCCGCCGCGCGCGCCAGGCCGTCGAGCGCGCCGAGCTGGTAGAGCACGTCGGCGGCGAGCTCGTCGGGCGCGGCGTCGAGGAACCGGCGGCCGAAGCCGGCGAGGTCCCGGTAGGACACCTGCGCGCCGATCGCGACGCCGGCGTCGGCGGCCTGCGCGCACACCCGCCGCAGCGTCAGCGGGTCCCCGGCGTGGAAGCCGCAGGCGACGTTCGCGCTGGTCACCACCTGCAGCATCGCGGCGTCGTCGCCGAGGGTCCACGCACCGAAGGACTCCCCGAGGTCGGCGTTGAGGTCCATGGCGACATCCTCGCGGTCGACCCGCGCACGCCACGCGGTCAGCCGACCGGGAGGCAACTACCGTTCCGGTGACGCCCCTGTGAGCCGGGAGCGCGCCCAGCACGGGAGGAGGCGGTACCGGATGCACCGGGACCTGGTGGTGATCGGCGCCTCGGCCGGCGGTGTCGAGGCGCTGCGCGACCTGCTCGCCGGCCTCCCCCGGGACCTGCCCGCCGCGGTCCTGGTGGTGCTGCACATGCCCTCCAGCGGCCGCAGCGCCCTGCCGGCCATCCTCGGGCGGGTGTCGGCGCTGCCGGTGGCCGCGGCCCGGGACGGGATGCGGCTGGAGGCCGGCACGGTCGTCGTCGCCGTGCCCGACCGGCACCTGATGGTGGCCGACGGCCACCTGCAGCTCTCGCGGGGACCGCGGGAGAACGGCCACCGGCCGGCCGTCGACGTCCTGTTCCGCTCGGCCGCCCGCGCGCACGGCCCCCGGGTGGTCTCGGTCGTCCTGTCCGGTGCGCTCGACGACGGCACCGCGGGCACGATCGCCGTCCGCGGCCGGGGCGGCGCGGCGATCGCGCAGGACCCGGAGGAGGCCCTCTACCCGAGCATGCCGCTGCACGCGGTGGAGGTCGGCGGGGCCGACCACGTCGCCGGGCTCGCCGAGCTGCCGAAGCTGCTGGACCGGCTGGTGCGCGAGGAGGTCGACGCCGTCGCCCCGGCAACCACCCACCTCATGACGACGGAGACGGACATGGCGCGACTCGACGGCGAGGCGATGGACGAGGACACGCGGCCGGGGACGCCGTCGGGCTTCGGCTGCCCCAGCTGCCACGGCGCGCTGTTCTCGATCGACGAGGGCGGCCTGGAGCGGTACCGGTGCCGGGTCGGCCACGCCTGGTCGCCCGAGGCGCTGGCCGCCGAGCAGGCGGAGGCGCTGGAGGGCGCGCTGTGGATGGCGCTGCGCGGCCTGGAGGAGCGGGCCGCGCTCAGCCTGCGCATGGGCCTGCGCGCGGAGGACAGCGGGCACCGGCACAGCGCGCTCGCCTTCCGGCGCCGGCACGACGAGGCGCTCGGGGCCGCCTCGCTGCTGCGGGACCTCCTCGAACGTGGTGCGCTCAACGGCGAGGGCCTCCCGGACCAGGTCGACGACAGGCTCGGCGACCCCGCCGAGGGCGCGACGGGGGCCTGACCGGTGGCCGAGGAGAGACGGCGGGACCTGGACCCCGTGACCGACGACGGGACGACCCCCGATCCCGGCGAAGGCGACGTGACGACCGACGACCTGCCCGCCGGTGACCCGGCGGAGGACGACGGCCTGCTGGTCGACGACACCGAGCCCGACGACGGCGGGCCCGACGCCTTCAGCGACGCCGCCGCGGGCCTGGACCCCGACTTCGAGTCGCTGCTGGTGTACCTGCGCGAGCGGCGCGGCTTCGACTTCACCGGCTACAAGCGGCCCAGCCTGGTCCGCCGGGTGCGCCGGCGCATGGCCGAGGTCGGCACGACGTCGGTCACCGAGTACCAGGACTTCCTCGAGGTCCACCCCGACGAGTTCGCGCCGCTGTTCAACACGATCCTCATCAACGTCACGAGCTTCTTCCGCGACCGCCCGGCCTGGGACCACCTGCGCGACCGGCTGCTGCCGGACCTGCTGGCCTCCGCCGGACCGCGGATCCGGGTGTGGAGCGCGGGCTCGGCGTCCGGGCAGGAGGCGTACAGCCTGGCGATCCTGCTGGCCGAGGCGCTCGGCATCGACGAGTTCCGCGAGCGGGTGAAGATCTACGCCACCGACGTCGACGAGGAGGCGCTGGCCCAGGCCCGCCAGGCGCTGTTCACCGAGCGCGAGATGGCCGGCCTGACCCCCGAGCAGGTGGAGCGGTACTTCACCCAGGAGGGCAGCCGGTTCGCCTTCCGCAAGGACCTGCGGCGCTCGGTCATCTTCGGCCGCAACGACCTCGTGCAGGACGCGCCCATCTCGCACGTGGACCTGCTGCTGTGCCGCAACACGCTCATGTACTTCAACGCGGAGACGCAGAACCGCATCCTCGGCCGGCTGCACTTCGCGCTCGCCCCGCACGGGCTGCTGTTCCTCGGCAAGGCCGAGATGCTGCTCTCGCACGCGCAGCTGTTCGTGCCGGTCGACCTCACCCGCCGGTTCTTCCGGAAGCGCGACGGCGGAGGGCAGCCCGAGCGGCGGGTGGCCCCGGCCGTCCCGCGCAGCGAGTTCGACGGCGGGCCGGGCGACCTGTCCCGGCTGCGGCGCCAGGCGATGCTCTCCTCACCGGGCGCGCAGCTGGTCCTCGACGCCGACGGCCGGCTGGCCCTGGTCAACCACCACGCCCAGCGGCTGTTCCACGTCGACGAGCGCGACGTCGGCCGGCCGTTCCAGGACCTCGAGGTGTCCTACCGCCCGGTCGAGCTGCGCGGCGCGATCGCCGAGGCGGTGGGCGGCCGGCGGGCCGTGTGGCTGCGCGGCGTGGAGCGGCACCAGGCGGGCACGGAGGCCCTCGTCTTCGACGTCCAGGTGGTGCCCCTGTCCCGCGAGGACGGCACCCCGCTCGGCGTCACGGTCGTGTTCGAGGACGTCACCCCCTACCGGCGGCTGCAGCGGGAGCTGGAGTACGCCAACCGGCAGCTGGAGACGGCCTACGAGGAGCTGCAGTCGACCAACGAGGAGCTGGAGACCACCAACGAGGAGCTCCAGTCGACGGTCGAGGAGCTGGAGACCACCAACGAGGAGCTCCAGTCCACGAACGAGGAGCTCGAGACGATGAACGAGGAGCTCCAGTCGATGAACGACGAGCTCCACACGACCAACGAGGAGCTGCGCGCCAGCACCGACGAGGTCGCCACGCTCAACGAGTTCATGACCGGCGTGCTCTCCAGCTTCCGCGCCGGCGTCGTCGTCGTGGACCGGGACCTGCGGGTGCTGGCGTGGAACGCCGCGGCCGAGGACCTGTGGGGCCTGCGCCAGGACGAGGTCAGCGGCCAGTACCTGCTCAACCTCGACATCGGCCTGCCGGTGTCGGCCCTGCACCCGCTGCTGCGCCGGCAGGCGGCCGGTGAGGAGCCCTCGCACGAGACCGTCGAGCTGCGCGCGGTCAACCGGCGGGGGCGGCCGGTGCAGGTCCGGGTGACGGTGAGCGCCTTCGCGCCCCGCGCCGGGCAGGGCGGCGGCGCCGTCGTCCTCATGGACCCCGTCGACTGATCACCGGGCGGCGGCGATCACCTCGTCGGCGTGCCCCTCGACCACGAGCTGGGCGAGGTCGCGGACCTTGACGTTGAGCCGGTTGCTCAGGGTGACCAGCCGGGCGAACGCGTCCTCGGCGTCGACGCCGAGCCGGCCCATGAGCACGCCCTTGGCCTGGTCGATCACCGCTCGCGTGGACAGCGCCTGCTCGAGGTTGGCGGTGAGCCGGTGCAGCGCCTCCCGCTCGCCGACCTCCTGCAGCACGGCCGCGAGCGCCACCGCGACCAGCTCGGCGATCCGCCGGTCCGCGGACCCGAAGGCGTCGGCACGGGACGAGTAGACGTTGAGCACGCCGGTCGGCTCGCCCGTCAGCGCCATCGGCACCGCGAGGACGCTGCGCACCGGGCCGACCGCGGCCAGCCGGGCCAGCGCCGGCCAGCGGGGGTCGGTGCGCAGGTCGCCGGTGACGACGACCTCGCCGGTGGCGGCGGCGTCCAGGCACGGTCCCTGCTCGGCGCGCATCTGCCGGCCGTCGGCCTCCTGGGCGACCGTGGAGTCGCTGCCGAGGAACCGCGGCGCCGTGGGGGAGCCGATGGTAATGCTCACCCAGTTCGCCGCCGGGACGGCGCTCTGGGTGAGCGCCGCCATCCGGCCGAGCAGCTGCCGGCGGTCCCCGTCGGTGCCGGCCAGCCGGGTCAGCTGGGTGAGCGCCTCCGCCACCGTGACCGGCGTGCCCTCCCCGTCGCGGGCGGCGGGCGCGCCGCCGGGCGCCTCGGGCGGGCCGAGCGGGATGCCGCTGTCGTCGGTGACCAGGACCCAGCGGATCCGCGCCCGCAGCGGGTCCGGGTCGACCACGTCCGGCGCGCCGAACAGCTGCCCCGCGGCGCTCGCGCCGCTGCGACCGCGGACGGTGACCGGGGCGCGGTACTCGTCGACCTGCCCCGACCTGAGCGCGCGCATCGCCGCCCGCAGGCCGGGCACGTCCCGGGGCTCGAGGTAGACGGTCAGCGGCTTGCCGGCGAGCCGGGGCACGGAGACCCCGGCCAGCCTGGCCAGCTCCGGGTTGACCTCCACCAGCTTGCCCGCCCCGTCGGTGACGAACAGGCCGACCGGCAGGACGGCGGCGACGTGCTCGTGCCACCGGCGCTCGTCGTCGAAGCGCGCGACCAGCCGGGCGATCTCCTCCTGCTGCGCGCGCAGCTCCTCCTCGGCGACCCGCAGCTCCTCGTGCGCGACGGCGAGCTCGGCGAGGTCGTCGACGACGCGCCGGTCCCGCAGCGGGTCGGTGTTCACGGCGAGCCCTCCCGTGCCGCGGCGGCGGCGTCGGTGGCCGCCTGCCGCCGGTCCTCCTCCGCCTCGTCGCGGTGCTGGGCCGCCCGGCGGCGGTGCTCCGCGGCGTCGCCGATCCCGCGGTCGGCGGCGTCGTCGTGCAGCCGGGCGGTGCGCTCGTGCAGCCGGGAGGAGTGCTCGTGCCGCGCGGCGGCGCGGCGGTGGGCCGCCTCCGCACGGGCGGCGGAGTCCTCGGCCGCCTCCTTCGCCGCCCGGACGTCGAGCTCGGACGGGACCTGGCCCGAGTGCAGCCGGACCAGCCGGTCGGCCAGCTCGCGGGTGCGCCGGCCGGCCGCCTCCGCGCGCTCGGCGGCCTGCTGCGCCTGCTCCTCAGGGGTCATGCCCCCATCGTGCTCGCCCGGGCCGCCCGTCGCACGCGTGTCCGGCACGGCGGCGGCCGGCCGTCACACGCGCCCGGCGGCCCGCTCCCGGGCGGCCGCGCGCACCCGGGAGTGCCGGTAGCCGTAGGCGGCGTACACCAGCAACCCGAGCGCGAGCCAGGCCAGGAAGCGCAGCCACGTCTCGATGCTCAGGTTGAGCATCAGGTAGAGGCAGGCCAGCGCGGCGACGACCGGCAGCACGGGGGAGAACGGCACCCGGAAGGGCCGCTCGAGCCGCGGGCGGGTGCGGCGCAGCACCGGCACCGCGACCGCCACCAGCAGGAAGGCGAACAGCGTCCCGATGCTCACCAGGTCGGCCAGCGTCCCGAGCGGCACGAACGTCGCCAGCACCAGCACCAGGACGGCGAACAGCAGCGTGACCCGCGCCGGGACGCCGGTGCGCGGGCTGACCCGGGCCACCGCCGGCGGCAGCAGCCCGTCGCGGCCCATGGCGAAGCCGATCCGGCCGATGGTGATCAGGTCGACCAGGATCACCGAGGTCAGCCCGGCCACCGCGGCGATCGACACCAGCGACGACGCCCAGCCCAGCCCCACCTGGTCGAACGCGTCGGCGATCGGCGCGCCCTCGTCGATGTCGGTGTACTCCACCATCCCGACGACGACGAACGCGACGCCGACGTAGAGCGCGGTGGCCAGCCCGAGGGTGCCGAGCAGGCCGAGCGGTACGTCCCGCGCCGGGCGCCGGGTCTCCTCCGACAGGTTGGCCACCGCCTCGAAGCCGGTGTAGGCGAAGAAGACGACGGCGGCCGCGGTCAGCACCCCGCCGACGCCGAACGCGACCGGCTCCAGACCGGCGAGCACCTCGATGAGCGGCCGGGCCAGCCCGCTGCCGCTCTCGGCCGGCTGCGACGGCGGCACGAACGGCGTGAGGTTGGCGCCGCGGACGAACCAGACCCCGGCCAGGATCACGAACAGGCAGACGGCGACCTTGACGACGACGAGCACGCCGGTGACCCGCGCCGACTCGCGGATGCCCAGCACCGCCACGAGCGTCAGGACGACGACGATGAACGCCGCGCCGACGTTCACGGTGGCCGTCTCGCCGAACATCGACGGCGGCAGGTCCAGCAGGTTGCCGACGTAGCCCGACCAGCCGCGGGCGACCACGGCCGCGCCCAGGGCGAACTCGAGGAACAGGTCCCAGCCGATGATCCACGCGACGACCTCGCCGACCGTGGCGTAGGTGTAGGTGTACGCGCTGCCCGCCGTCGGCACGGCGGAGGCCAGCTCGGCGTAGCAGACCGCCGCGAGCAGGGCGACCACGCCGGCGATGGCGAAGGAGACCACCACCGCCGGGCCGGCGTTGTTCTTCGCCGTCACGCCGGTGAGCGTGAAGATCCCGGTGCCGATGACGATGCCGATGCCGAACCCGACCAGGTGCCGGGCGGACAGCCGCTTGCGCAGGTGCCCGCCGCGGTCGGGCGCCCCCTCGTCGCTCCCGGCGTCCGCGCGGACGGCCTCCACCGACTTCGTCCGGAACAGGTCCACGGGGGGACGCTAGGTCGGCGCGCGCCCGCCCGCTGGGTGAGGAGGAGGGTGGTCCGCCGTCACACCTCGTCGACGGGGAAGGTGCGCGACGGGGACACGAACTCGTCCTGGGCGGCGACCAGCAGGATCTCCCGCGAGCCGGCCTCCTCGGTGCGCCGCAGCAGCCCCCAGACGCTGGCCGCGGCCCGGCCGAGCGCCTCGCCGGCCGAGCGGGTGTCCAGCCAGTGCGCGAGGAACAGCGCCGCGATCGCGTCGCCGGCGCCGTTGACCGACACCGACAGCCGCGGCGTGCGCACGCGGAAGTGCCGGCCGCCCTCGGAGGCGAGCAGGTCGACGGCGTCGTCGGGGGTGTCGTCGGCGACCAGGGACGTCGTCAGCACCACCCGGGGGCCGAGCGCCTGCACCGCGGCGACGGCGTCCTGCACCTCGGCGAGGGTGCGGGTCGTCGTCCGGGCGAGCAGGTCGAGCTCGTAGTGGTTGGGCGTGACGACGTCGGCCGCGGGGACGGCGACCTCGCGCATGAACTCCTCGATGCCCGGCCGCACGAACACGCCGCGGCCGACGTCGCCGATGACCGGGTCGCAGGCGTAGACGGCGTCGGGGTTGGCCGCGCGCACCCGCCCGACCGTGCCGACCACGGCGTGGCCGATGTCGGCCGAGCCGAGGTAGCCGGACAGGACGGCGTCGGCGGTGCCGAGCACGCCGCGGTCGGCGATGCCGTCGACGACCTCCTCGATCGCCTGGCCGTCGAACACCCGGCCGGTCCACGCGCCGTAGCCGGTGTGGTTGGAGAACTGGACGGTGTGCACCGGCCAGACCTCGATGCCGAGGCGCTGCAGCGGGAAGACGGCCGAGGAGTTGCCGACGTGGCCGTAGGCGACGTGCGACTGGATCGAGAGGACGTTCACCACGGGCGCACACGCTGCCACGCGCCCGCGGTCCGGTCAGCCGAGGGTGGCGACCAGGTCGCGGCAGGCCTGCTCGCAGCGCCGGCAGGACTCGGCACAGACCCGGCAGTGCTCGTGCATCTCCGCGTGCGAGGCGCACTCGTCGCCGCAGGCGCGGCAGGCGGCGGCGCACGCCTCGAGGACGGTGCGGGTGAGGTTCGCGTCGTAGCCGGTGTGCCGGGACAGCACCCGCCCGGTCGCCTCGCAGACGTCGGCGCAGTCCAGGTTCGTGCGGATGCACTTCCGCAGCTCGGCGACCATCTCCTCGGACAGGCAGGCGTCGGCGCACGCGGTGCACGACTGCGCGCACTCGACGCACGCCTCGATGCAGGCGGCGAGCCGCTCGCGGTCGATGCCGCCGAGGTCGGCCGGGTAGGTGTCGAGCATCTGCGCGGCGACGGTCACGTCGGTCTCCGTTCCCTGCGTGGGGCCGGGGCGGCGGGCGCCGTCCCGGGCGGCGGGTCCCGGCGCGCCGTCCGGTCGAGCCGGGCGACGACGAGCGCGTGCGGGAGCGTGAGCGCCGCCAGGACGGGCAGGGCGGTGGCCAGGGACCCGCGCCAGCCTCCCGCGGCCGGCCACAGCAGCGCCAGGGCGGCGAGCACGGCGAGGGTGGGCAGCGCCGCGGCGGCGGCGAACCGGCGCAGCGGCGCGCCGAGCCGCCCGCGGGCCAGGTCGTCCGCGTTCGCCGGGTCGACGGCGACGAGGCGGGCCACGTGGCGGACGGCGTGCCAGCAGCCGAACCACACGCCGAAGGCCGCGAACGGCGGGACGACCAGGACGAGCACCAGCAGCACGGCGACCTCGGCGGCCTCCAGCCACCGGCCGGCCAGCAGCCGCTCGGCGGCCAGCGCGGCGGCCGCCGGGAGCACCGTGACCAGCACCGTCGCGACGACGGCGGCCGGCAGGACGCCGCTGCTCCCGGGCACGACCGCGGCCACGACCGGCGCGGCCCCCTCCGCCCCGCGGGCCAGGGGGACGAGCAGGACGAGCGCGCCCAGCACCACGGACGCCGTCGCCTGCCGGTGCACGGGCCGGCCGGCCCGCAGATCGGCGAAGGCGGTCTCCCCGGTGCCGAAGTGCCAGGTCGACACGAGCACGAAGACGACCAGCGCCGGCCCCGGCGCCGCCCGGAACAGCAGCCACCCGGCGGCGGCCACGGCGGCGTAGCCGAGGGCGACCAGCGCCCGGCGCGGCAGCCGCCCGCCGGTTCCCCGGTGGTCGACCGCCCCGTGCGGGAGGCCCAGCAGGAGACCCGCCACCAGCGGCAGCCAGGCCAGGTCGCCCCAGCCGACGGTGACCTCGACGGCGACCGCCGCCGCCACCGCGGTCAGCGAGACGGCGGTGGCGGCCCGCGTGGGGGCGGCGACCGGACCGGCGGGCGACGGCACGCTCAGGTCCGGTCGGCCGTCCAGGCCGTCCCGTACCGGCCGGCCGAGACCCGGCTGCCGGGGTCCCGCCCGGGCAGGTGCTCGACCTCGTGGTGCTCGTGCGGGTAGGCCGGGTGCGTGGCGAACACCGGGGCGTCGAAGACGGTGTTGTCCTCGAAGCGGGTGCTGCGGTGCTCGGTCTGCGTGCCCGGCAGCACCGCCTCGCTCTGGTGCACGTTGCTCACCCACACCGACCGGGGGTGGGTGTCGACGCCGGCGGCGACGTCCTCGGCGGTGCGCAGCTTGGCCACCTTGTGCACCAGCACGCCGAAGCCGACCTTGGCCAGCACGTCGGCGGCGGAGTAGGCCACCTGCACGCCGGTCAGCCACGCGGGCGTGACGTCGACGAACACCGGGACCGCGTAGACCAGCGGGTAGACGCCGAAGGCGGCCAGCAGCACGACGGCCGCGTTGCGCAGGCTGGTCCCGGCCTCGACGCTCATCGACGCGGTCGAGGAGCGGACGGCGCCGATCAGCGCGACGTACAGGTAGGCGCAGAAGACGGTGCTGATGCAGCCCCACAGCACCAGCGCGCCGACGTCGCGGCCCTGGGCCAGCACCTGGCTGCCGAGGAAGCCGGTGAGGATCATGAGGAAGGCCGCGGCCATCGTGGTGAACCGCAGGGTGCGCGCCCGGGCCCCGGTGAGCGAGCAGACGGCCAGCAGTTCCGCGGTCAGCAGCGGGACGGTCACCGACCAGTCGGCGTACCGCGGGTACAGCGTCGCGCGCGCCTCGGCGTTCGGCACGTAGACGCCGTCCTGCAGGTCGAAGCCGGTGTCCCACTTCAGGTACAGCACCAGGTACGACAGGGCCGCGACGCCCGCGATGCACAGGCCGGCGAGCACGGCGGGGCGGTAGCGGGCGCCGACCTCGTCCCGGCTGGTCCACGAGTAGAGGAGGTAGGCGACCAGGGCGAGGCCCGCGCCGGCGAGCGAGTAGGTGACCAGGTCGTACAGGCCGGGCGGCACGGTCTGCAGCTCGGGGGTGGGCGTGTCGGACACGTCTGCGGGACCTCCGGGAGCCGGGGCTGCGGGGCCGCGGCTCGACCCGCGGCGGGGTTACCCCCCGTCACCCGGCCGAACCGGGCGTGCCCCGTCGGGCGGGTGGCCGTGGTCGTCGGCGTAGGCCGCGACCCGGGCCCGCACGTCCCCGCCGCGGTGGAGGAACTGCCGGTCGAGCACGCCGGTGAGGTCCTCGAGCGCGAGGCCCAGCAGCGCGGCGGCCGTGCGGACCTGCGGGTCGGCCGAGCGGCCGGCCGCCTCCGCCAGCGCCAGCGCGACCGGCAGCTGCAGCGGCAGCGCCGTCTCGGGGTCGACGTCGCGGAAGTAGTGCGTCTCGGCGTGCTGGGTCACGTCGACCCGCACCTGCGCCAGGTCGACGGCGACCTCGCGCACCAGGCCCGCGTCGGCGTCCGCCGCGGGCAGCGCCGCCCGCCCGAGCAGGGACAGCCGCAGCGCCAGGGCCCGCCGCCGGCTCAGCGCCGGGTACACCTGCAGCACCCAGGTCACCGCCGCGGTCAGCAGGACGAAGCCGACGAGGGCCTGCACCGGGACGGCGATCCGCAGCCACGGGCTCTCGGGGACGATGTCGCCGAAGCCGAGCGTGGCCAGGGTGACCAGGGACAGGTAGACGGCGTCGAGCACGCCGCTGCGGCCGGACTCCAGCCCGCTGCCGTAGACGAAGCCGTGCGGCAGGTGCGGCCAGTAGACGAGGGTCCAGCCGGTCACCAGCAGCGCGATCCAGACCAGGACGACGACGACCATCGCCATCGGCCCGCCGAGGAACCCCGCCGCGGACCGGTGGCGCGCTCCGCGGCCGGCCCGCCAGACCGCCTGCATGAGCCGCCGGCTCAGTCCGCGGCGGCCGCTGGGGTGCCACAGCGTGTGCACGATGTCCCGCAGCACGAGCAGGACGAGCAGGGCACCGGCCGTCGTCGCTGCCCATCCCGCCGCGGAGGCCACGCGGCGAGGGTGCCAGCAGGTGGTCCCGCGCGGAGTCGTGCTCTGCCCCGGACCCGGGTGCTCCCGCCGGGGGCCGGGAGGGTCGTGTCAGCGTGTCGCGCGGCGGGGCGCGCGGACCGACTTGTCGCGGAACCGGGGCGGCGGGATCCTGCGGTCACCGCCGCGGACGCCGGGCTCCCGGGCTGTGCGGCGCGGTCCAGGGGAGGGCCGCCATGGGCTGGGCTGTCGTCAGCGTCGTCGGGTTCGTCGTGCTGACCGCGCTGGTCACCGCGATGGCACGCAGCAACACCGCCCGCTGGGAGCGGGACCACCGCGCGGCCCAGGCCGCGGCGCGGGCGCAGGCGGCGAGGGCGCGCAGCGCCTGGACGGCGGCCCTCGGCCGGGCGCGGCCGCAGGAGCCCGAGGAGCCGCGCCGGGGCTCCCTGCACCTGCCGCACGTGCGGCTGCCGGCCGGCCTGGTGGACCGGCTGCCGCACCCGCACGTCCCGCTGCCGCGGCACCTGCCGCACCTGCACCTGCCGGTGCTGCGTCTGCCGGGTCGTGACCGGGCCGACCGGGAGCCGGAGGAGCCGCCGCGCGCCGAGGCGTCCTAGACCGCCACCTCCCGGCCCGGCGCCTCCCGCTCCGCGACGGGGAAGGTCAGCTGCTCGAAGCCGGGCCGCTCCGCGCCGCGCGCGGCCCGGCCCGCCCGCCGGGCGGCCGCCTCCCGCTCGGCGGTGCGCCGCGCGTGCCGGGCGCGGGCGTCGGCGAGGCCGGGCACGTCCAGCCCGTCGGCGGTCAGCCGGCAGGCGGCCAGCCGCACCCAGCGGACCGCCGCGCCGGCGTCCCGGACGCCGACCATCAGGCCGCGGTCGTGCCGGCGCACCACGAGCGCGGCGCCGCGCACCCGCGCCTCGGCGGCCGCGGACACCTCGGCGTCGGGACCGTGCAGCCAGGTGACCCGCCCGTCCACGCGCCGCAGCACGTCGTCCCGCTCCCGCCAGGCGTCGTCGGCCAGCGGGGCGAGCTGGACCTCGAGGACACCCGCGCCGGGCACGACGACGTGCAGACCGGGGTGGCCGCCCGGGTCGGGCGCCCGCACCACCCGGGCCTCGTGCCCCTGGCCGGTGAGCCATGCGGTCAGCGGGCGGCGGTAGCGCAGCGCGTCGTAGGCGGGGCCGGCCGCGGAACCGCGCCGGGCGAACCCGCAGGCGGCGGACCCCACGTGCCGGAACGCGGGCCGCGGCCCGTGCGCGACCTCGAGCCGGCCGCCGCAGCCGCCGGCCTCGCGCGCGCACCAGAAGCCGCCGCGGGCCTGCTGCTCCAGGCGCCACGCGTCGTCGTCGTCGCGGGGCAGCTCGACGGCCGCGGTGCCGTCCGGCCCGTCGGTGACCGCCCAGCGCAGCTCACCCGTCACGGCGCCGACGGTAGGAGCGGGGTCCGACGGTTCTACCGGGCGATGGAGCGGAACAGGCCCACCAGGCGGTCGGCGTGCGCGTCGAAGACGTGCCGTTCCCGCGCGACCACGGCGGCGGCGTTCCCCGCCCGCGTCCCGAGCTCGGCGTGCAGGGCCGCGGCGACGTCGTCGGCGGAGCGGTAGAACAGCCCCGTCCCGTCGGCGCGCAGCACCCGCTCCACCGAGACCAGCGAGCCGGGGTTGGCCTGCTGCAGCAGCGGCAGCCCCGCGGCCAGGTACACCGGCAGCCGGGCGGGGGAGTTGAGGTCGTCCCAGCTGGCCCGGCGCAGGTCGCCGCCGTTGGCCGAGTCGAAGCGGTGCAGCCAGCCGGCGTCGTAGCGGGACAGCTCGCGCACCGAGTCCTCCGGCCCGACGGCGGGGTGCACGTGCACGCACCCCGGCGCGCGGGCGAGTGCCTCGTCCAGCCAGCCGGTCCACGAGCCCTTCGCCCCCGGCGCCCGGACCTGCCCGTACAGGTGGGTGTGCACGCCGCGGTCGGCCAGCGCCAGCACCCAGTCCAGGTCCAGCCCCGAGGGCCGGCCGGCGAGGACGGCGTGCGGCTGCCCGTCGGCGTCGGAGAGCCGGGGGGAGAACGGCGCGTCGAGCCAGTCGCGCTTGGGCAGGTCGCCGTCGAGGACGCCGAGCCGCGCGGGGTCGACCCGGCCGGCCAGCGCGAGGGCGAACCAGTCGCGCTCCTCCTCGGTGGCGAACAGGCAGGCGTCGGCGCCGCAGACCAGGTCGGCCAGCAGCGGCCACTCCCCGCGGACGACGCTGCGCTGCGGCGCCTCCTTGAAGTGCCACACGAACGGCAGGTCGGGGAACGCCTGCCGGACGGCGTGCGCGAACGGCACCGCCCGCCAGTTGAGCTGCGCCCACACGACGTCGGGGGCGAGCGCGCGGACACCGTCCCGCCAGCGGTCGCGGTCGAGGTCGGGGACGTGCCCGAACGGCAGCGGCCCGACGGTGGAGTCGCCGAGCCCGTCGGTCGTCCACAGGCCGGTGAGGGAGTGCCCGCGCTCGGCCAGCGCCAGCACCCGCTCGGGGTTGAACGCGAGCTCGCCGACCACCAGGACCCGCAGCCCGTCCGGCGACGGCGGGTGCACCCGCTCCCGATACCGCGCGTACCGGGCGACCTCGTCGGTCGCCCCGCCGTCGGTGGAGGCGAACCGCAGCGGCCCGGCCACCCGGTAGCGGCTGCGGAACACGTTGAGGCCGCCGTCGGACGACTCGCGGATCGCCCGCGACCGCTGGCCCGGGTGCCGCGTCCACGCGCAGGTGACCCGGCCGGTGCCGGTCGTCGTCCCGCGGGCGGCCACCCGCGACCACATCAGCCGGTCGAGGTCGTCGGTCTCCAGCCCGGCGCGCTCGGTCCAGCGGTCGCCGGTGCGCCGGTGGGCCACCTGCACCAGCTGGGCGTACGGGGGATCGGCCGGCTCGTCGAGGTCGGCGCGGGCCAGCACCACGCCGTCGTCGGCCAGGGCGTCGAGCAGCGTGGCGAGGTGCGCGGGGAACCAGACGTCGTCGGCGGGCAGGTAGGCGACGACCGGGGCGGTGGTCTCGTCCAGCGCCCGGTTGAGCGCCGCGCCCAGGCCGCGGTTGTCGTCGGTGCGCACCAGCCGCAGCCGGGGGTCGGCGGGGACGGTGACCGGCTCGCGGGACCCGTCGTCGACGACCACCGCCTCCCACGCCGTCTCCTCCTGGGCCAGCAGCGACTCCAGCGCCCGGGGCAGGAACGCCGCCTGGTCGTGCACCGGGACCAGGACGGCGACCCGCGGGGTCACGCGGCGGGCTCGAGGTCGGAGTCGACGCCCAGCACCCGGTCGTAGACGGCGGCCACCCGCGCCGACAGCGCCGGCCACCCGTACGCCGCCGAGCGGGCGCGGGCGCCGGCGGCCAGCCGGGCGCGCAGCAGGTCGTCGCCGGCCACCCGGTCCAGCGCGGCGGCCAGCGCGCCGACGTCGCCGGGCGGCACGAGCAGCCCGGCGCGCCCGTCCTGCACCACCTCGGGGATGCCGCCGACGTCGCTGGCGACGACCGGCAGGCCCGCGGCCATCGCCTCGGTGAGCACCGAGCCCATCTCCTCGTAGGCCGAGGGGAGCACGAGCACGTCGAGGGAGGCCAGGACCGCGGGCACGCGGGCGTGCTCGACGAAGCCGGCCAGGGTGATCCGGCCGGCCGCGGGGCTCTCGGCGGCCAGCCGGTGCACCAGCGCCCGGTCGGGCCCGTCGCCGACGACGACCAGCGACGCCTCCTCGCGCATCCGCCCGAACGCGCGCACCAGCGTGGCGGGGTCCTTCTGCGGCGCGAGCCGGCCGACGTACCCGATCCGCGGGCGCGCCACCCCGGGGAACACGTCGGGGGTGCCGCCGGAGAACAGCGCCGGGTCGAAGCCGGAGGGGATGGTGGACAGCCGGTCGGCGGGCACGCCGTCCGCGCGCAGGGCCGCCGCGGTCCGCCCGGTGAGGACGACGACGGCGTCGGCGCGCCGGAAGGTGCTGCGCTCGATCCAGCCGCCGAGGGCCCGCAGCAGCCGCACCTTCGGCCCCCGGCCCGTCAGCGTGTGCCCGACGCTGCAGTGCACGGTGACCACCAGCGGGGCGCGGTGCACCCGCGCGGCCAGCCGGGCCAGCGGCAGCGTGGCGAGGTCCTCGCCCTGGTGGGCGTGCACGACGTCGACCGGCGCCCGGCGGCCGGCGCGCAGCACCGCCGGCAGCCCGCACAGCGCCCACAGCTGCCGCAACCGCGGCACCGGCAGCCCGGTGCGGGACACCCGGGCGCCGCGCCCCGGCGACGTCGTCCCGCGCGGGCCGGCCAGCCGCGCGGTCACCACGGTCTGCGTGACGCCGGCCGCGTCGAGGCAGCGGGTGAGCGTGGCCGTGTGGTTCTGCATCCCGCCGATCGGGTCGAACCGCGCCGCGCGGGCGTCCAGCTCCCCGGGCAGCGCCCCCGGCGCCGTGGCCGGCCGGGCCGCCGGCGGTTCGAACACGCTGCACAGGCGCAGCACGTGCAGGGCGGCAGCGGGGCGGGACACGCAGGGGACCTCCGGCGACGGCGGGAAGCAGGTGGGCGGGCGAGCCCGTAGTGCACCACGAAGCGGCGGCACCCGTCGGTTGGGCGTCATGGAGTTGCGTTACACGGCTGGTGCGGCGGGGCAGTGGGCGCTGGTGACCGCGCCCCTCGCCGACCCCGCCGTCCGACGCCTGGCCCTGGTCCGGCTGCGGGTGGGCCTGGGCGACCTGCTGTGCACCGTCCCCGCGCTGCGCCGGCTGCGCGCCGCCCGGCCCGACGTCGAGGTCACGCTGGTCACCTTCGGCCGCATGGCGCCGGTGGTCGAGCGCCTCGGCGTCCCCGTGGCGCTGCTGCCGTTCCCCGGCGCCCCCGGCATCCCCGACGGCCCGGTCGACCGCGCCGGGTGGGCGGCGTTCACCGCCGCGGCGCGGGAGCGCCGGTTCGACCTGGCGCTGCAGGCCTACGGCGACCGGCCGGCCGCCAACCGGGTGACCGCCGCCCTGGGCGCCCGGCTCACCGGCGGCTTCGCCCCCACCGGCTGGGACCCGCCGCCGGGCCCCGGTGCGCTGCACCTGCGCTACCCGCTGGACCTGCACGAGGCCGCGCGGCACGTGGCGCTGCTGGAGCACCTGGGCCTGCCGCCCGGCGGCGACGCCCGCATGGGCTTCCCGCTCACCGCCGACGACGAGACCGGGCACGCCGCCACGCTCGCGGCCGCGGGGCTCGAGCCCGGGCGCTACGCCGTCCTGCACCCGGGGGCGTCGGCGCCCACCCGGCGCTGGCCGGTCGAGCGGTACGCCGCCGTGGGCGACGCGCTGGCCGCCGAGGGGCTCGACGTCGTCGTCACCGGGGTGGCCGGCGAGCGGGAGATCTCCGCCCGGGTGGTCGCGGCGATGCGCGCCCCCGCGGTCGACCTCACCGGCGCCACCAGCCTCGGCGGGCTGGCCGCGCTGCTGCGCGACAGCGCGGTGCTGGTCGGCAACGACACCGGCTCCGCGCACCTGGCCGCGGCCGTCGGCGCCCGCAGCGTCACCGTCTTCCTGCCCGGCGACCCGGTCCGGTGGGCGCACCCGGGCCCCCGGCACCGCGCGCTGACCCCGGCGGTGGCGTGCGCGCCGTGCCCGCACCTGGCCTGCCCGATCGAGTTCCGCTGCGCGCTGACCGTCTCGCCGTCCGCGGTGGCCGGTGCCGCGCTCGAGCTGGCCGCCTCGTGAGGGTCTCGTTCGTCGCGGACTCGAGTGGCTGGGGCGGGGCGGAGGTGTGGCTGACGCACCACCTGCGCCGCGCGGCCGACAACGGCTGGACGGCGTCGCTGGTGTGCGCCGAGCCGGTGGCGGACGGCTTCGCGCACCTCGACGTCGAGCGCACCGTCGTCCCGCTGACCCGGCACACCGCCGCGGCGCCGCGCACCCGGGCGGCGCTGGCCGCCCAGCGCCCCGACGTCGTGGTGGTCAACCTCGTCGACCCCGCGTCCAACCTCGCCGCGGTGGCCGCCGCGCAGCAGGTGGCGCCCACCGTCGGGGTGCTGCACCTGGTCGGCGACACCCGCGGCGGGGAGGAGCGCGGCGTGCTGTCCGCGCTCTACCGGCGGATGGGCGCGGTGGTCAGCCCCTCGGAGGAGGGCCGCCTGCAGGTGGTGGCCGACCTCGGCGTCGACCCGGCGCGGGCGCACGTCGTGCCCAACGGCGTCGACGTGCCGCCCGACCCCGCCGGCCCGGCCGGCAACGCGGTGCCGCGGATCGGCGCGTTCGGCCGGCTGACCGCGCAGAAGGGCTTCGACGTCCTGCTCGCCGCGCTGCGCCGGCTCGACGTGCCGTTCGAGGCGGTGGTCGGCGGCGCCGGCCGCGACGGCGACGCCCTGCGCGCCGCGGCCGACGGCCTGCCGGTCGCGTTCCCGGGCTGGGTGGACGACCACCGCGCGTTCCTCGGCGGCCTGGACCTGTTCGTGGTGTCCTCGCGGGTGGAGGCCGGACCGCTGGTGCTGCTGGAGGCGATGGCCGAGGGGCTGCCGTGCGTGAGCACCGACGTCGGCCGGGTGCGGCGCGCGCTGCGGGAGGACGTCGTCGTCGTGCCGGTCGACGACGCCGGCGCGCTGGCCGCGGCGCTGCACGGCCTGCTCACCGACCCGGCGCGGCGGGCCGAGCTCGGCGCGCGGGCCCGGGCGCGGGCGGAGCGGGACCTCGGCGCCGGCCTCATGGCGGAGCGGACCTTCCGCGTGCTCACCGGCGTGGCGGACGGCGCCGTCGGGTAACCGGTCGCCATGAGCAAGAAGAACGACGCCGACGCCCAGCGCTCGGCCGTGCAGGAGGCCAAGCGGCACGGCGAGTCGCCCAGCGCGGCCGGCGTGACCACCGGCGCCTCGAAGCAGACGAAGCACGTGAGGAAGGGCGACGACCGGCACGAGCACTCCAGCGCCCAGGGCAAGAGCAAGACCTGACCGCGGTGGTCCGGGGACGGCGGCGGCCTCCGTCGCGCGCCGCCGTCCCCGGACCGGTCTAGGGGGTGGTCGGCAGCCCCGCCGCCACCCACGCGCGGTGCCCGCCGATCACGTCGCTGGCCCGCGCCAGGCCGAGCGAGCGCAGCGCGTCGGCGGCCAGGCTGGAGGTGTAGCCCTCCTGGCACAGCACGACGACGTCGACGTCGTACCCGGTGGCCTGCGGCACCCGCGCGTCGCTCTCCGGGTCGAACCGCCACTCCAGGTGGTTGCGCTCGACGACGAGCGCGCCGGGCACCTCGCCGTCGGCCTCGCGCTGCGACTGTGGGCGGATGTCGACGAGCACCGCGCCGTCGGCGACCCGCCGCGCGGCCTCCTCCGGCGTCGCCCGCGTGATCCGCGAGCGCGCCTCCTCCAGCAGCTGGTCGACGCTCCTCGCGCCGGGCGGACGGCCGGTCACCAGTCGACGCCCGCCTTCTCGGTGCCGGTGCGCAGCAGGGTGCCGTGCTCGAGGCGGTAGCTGGTCATCAGGGACAGGCGCGGGGTGTACGCGTGCACGCTCACGGCGGGCACTGTCCCGCGGTTGGTCACCCGGTGCACGTGGTGGGGGCCGAACGGCCGCACCCGGCCGGCCCACAGTTCGGTGGCCGCCTCCCGCACGGCGCCGGGGCGCCCGCCGACGACGTCCTCGGTGAGCACCCCGCCGACGACGGCGAACGCGCCGGCCGAGCCCCCGTGGTCGTGCAGCGGGGTGCCCTGGCCGGGCAGCCAGGTCAGCAGCCACACCTGGGCGTCGGCGAGGTCGGCGTGCAGGGAGGGGTCGACCAGGCCGGCGGCGTCGTCGGCCGGGAGCAGGCCGGTCCAGCGGCTGCCCTCGCGGTACTCGACGCGGGGCAGCCACTCGTCGGCGACGGCGAGCAGCGCGGCGGCCAGGGCGGCGGCGGAGGTGGTGCGGGCGGTGGTGCTGCGGGCGGGGGCGGTGCGCGGGGCGAGGTCGGCAGGGGGCAGCAGGGGGGTCACGGGTTCTCCTGAGCAGGGCGCGCCGGGACCCGGGCGGGGCGGCGCGGAGGGTGGCGAGGGGCGGTCGGGCGCTCAGGCGGCCGGACACAGCGCGCTGGCCACCCGCAGCAGGTCCACGGCGGACCGGCGGGTGAGCGTCAGGGCGGGTGCCACGCCGACCATCCGACCCCGCCGGTCAAACCCTGTCAAGTCCATCGGTCTGGTAGGGATTACCGCGTGTCGAGCACGCGGCCGGACCGGTCAGGCGGGGAGGACGACGGTGCGCAGCTCGTGGGCGCCGTCGGCGCGGGTGGCCTCGTAGAACCAGCGCGCCCCGCCGCCGGGCAGCGCGACGACGTCGGCGTAGCGCAGCCCGTGCGGCGCGTGCGGGCTCTGCAGGTACGGCCCGCCCGCGGCGGCGCGGAAGCCGAGCTCGCCGTCGTGCTCGGCGAGGCCCGTCCGCTCCTCCCAGTTCTCCTCCGCGGTGGCCCGGCCGTCGTAGAGCGCCCAGGTGCGCGAGCCGTCGAGCACCACCGCGGTGAACCGCACGCCGCGGGCGTCCCAGCTCCCCTCGGTGCCGGCGAGGGCGGTGCCGCGCCAGGTCCAGGCGACGCCGTCGGGGCTGGTGGCGTGCTCGGTGGTCATGCGGTCGGTGGCGCCGGGGTCGTCGAGCGGGTGCACCGAGGCCCACAGGTGCCACCGGTCGCCGTCCCAGCGGACCACCGGGTCCTTGGGTGCCGTGGCGGCGTCGCCGGGCAGCACCGTGCGCGGCTGCGCGGTGGCCAGCCCCTCCACGGTGTCCGCCTCGAGCAGGTCGACCCGCCAGTGCTTCGTGCCCGGCGTCGCGCAGCTGACGTAGAGCCGCCAGCGGCCGTCGGGGGTGTGCACCAGCGCCGGGCGCTCCAGCGACTCGGCGCCGAAGCGCTCCTTGCCGATCGCGACCACCGGCTCGAAGCGCACGCCGTCGTCGGAGCGGGCCACCACGTTGCCGAAGCCGCGGCCCTCGCCGACCGGGCGGCGCAGCCGGTAGGCCAGCCACCACGTGCCGTCGACGAGCTGGGCCGACGGGCCGCCGGCCCACGAGCCCGGGCGCGGGTCCTCGGGCTCGACGACGACCTCGGCGTCGGACCAGAAGCGGTCGGGCGCCGGCGGGCGGGGCGCGGACGCGGTCACGCGGCGGCTCCGTTCGGGGGAGGGGGCGGGCCTCCCCGTGTGTACACCGCGGGCCGCCGCGGGCAGGGAGGGGACCGATGAGCACCGACGCCGACCGGCTGCCGCAGTTCTTGCTGGCCGGGGCGCCGAAGGCCGGGACCACGGCGCTGCACGCCGCGCTGGCCACCCACCCGGGGCTGTACCTGTCCCCGGTCAAGGAGCCGAAGTACTACCTGACCGACGGCGGCCCGCCCGCGCGCAGTGGCCAGCGCGGACCGGGCGACGCGCACAGCGCCCGCGAGTGGGTCTGGCGCCGCGCGGACTACCTGCGGCTGTTCGACGGCGCCCCGCCCGGGACGGTTCGCGGCGAGAGCACGCCGTTCTACCTGTACGACCGCGCGGCGCACCGGCGGCTGGCCGCCGACGTCCCGGGGGTCCGCGTCATCGCGATCGTGCGGGACCCGGTGGACCGCGCCTGGTCGAACTGGGTGCACCTGCGCGCCGACGGGCTGGAGCCCGAGGCCGACTTCGCCACCGCCGTCGAGCGCGAGGAGTCCCGGGTCGCCGCCGGCTGGACGCCGTTCTGGCACTACCGCGGGCTCGGCCGCTACGGCGAGCAGCTGCGCGACCTGTACTCCGTCCTGCCCCGCGAGCAGGTGCTCCTGCTGCGGTACCGGCAGCTGGTCGACTCCCCGCGCGAGACGCTGGACCGGGTGAGCGCCTTCCTCGGCGTCGAGGAGGGGGTGGCGCACACCGTGGCGCCGGAGAACGTGAAGCCCTTCGTCGCCGACACCGCCCGCTACCGGGCGCTGGCGCGGGTGGCCCGCGCCGGTGCGGCGCTCGGCGCGTACGCCCCGCCGCGGGTGTGGCGGCAGGTGTCCCGGCCGCTGCTGGCCGCGCTGCACGCGCAGCGGGCCCCGCGGCCGCCGATGCCGGTGGAGGTGCGGCGCGAGGTCCTGGCGCCGCTGCTGCCCGACGTCGCGCTGCTCGAGGAGCTGACCGGCGAGTCCTTCGACGACTGGCGCCGCGACACCGGCCGCGGCGACTTCCGCTCCCGCCGCCCCTGAGGTCAGCGGTGCACGCGGTAGGTCAGGTGCGTGCACACCGGCGACACCTCGACGGCGACCTGCTCCAGCCGGTGCGGGCCGGCGCCGGTGAACAGCGGGGTGCCGGTGCCGAGCACCTCGGGCGCGAGGTGCAGGCGGAGCTCGTCGAGCAGCCCGTCGCGCAGGCAGGAGCCGACCAGCGCGCCGCCGCCCATGACGAAGACGTCCCGGTCGCCGGCGGCCTCCCTCGCCCGGTCCAGGGCCGCCGCCGACCCCTCGGTCACGAAGGTGAAGTCGTGGGTGGCCGCGAGCCGGTGGCGCTCCGGCGGGCTGCCGGTGACGACGAAGAACGGCGGCCGGGCGTCGACGGCGGCGCCGTAGCCCATCCCGTCGGTCCAGCCCCGGTCGACGTCGTCGAAGGTGCGCCGGCCCATGACGACGGCGCCACTCGCGGCCGCGTGCCGCTCCAGGACGCCGCGGTCGACGGGGTGGTCGCTGCGCAGCGCCCAGGCGTGGAGGGCCTCGACGCCGTCGCCGGAGCCGCTCACGAAGCCGTCGAGGGAGACGGTGATGTCGCCGATGACGAGGGTCATGCAGGGGGGACCCCGAAGCGGTCGTGGACTCATCGGCACGGTGTCGTCAAGGGATGCACCGGATCTGTGGACAGGCTCCTGACCTGGGTATTCGTGCTGCGAGAGGTCGCCGGAGCCACTACACTTCGTACATGCGTTCGGGTGAGCCGGGTAGCGGTGACGTCCTCGACGACGTCGCCGCGCTGGTCGCCGAGCGCAACCGGATCGACGCACGGCTGGCCCGCGCGGTGCGTGCCGCCGAGCTGGAGCAGGCGCCGGAGCGGGACGGCCTGAGGTCGATGGCCTCGTGGCTGCGCGGGCACTGCCGGCTCTCGGTCCCGGAGGCCTCCCGGCTGGTGCGCAACGGGCGGGCGCTGGAGCACCTGCCGGCGCTGGCCGAGGCGCACGACGCCGGTCTGGTGTCGGCCGAGCAGGTCGCCGTCGCGGCGAAGGCGATGACACCCGAGCGCTTGGTCGCCGCCGCGGCCGCCGGGGTGGACCTGGCCGTGATCGACGCGGTCCTCACCGGTGTCGCGGTCGAGCGCGCGCACGCCGACCTGGTGCAGGTGGTGCAGCACTACTGCACCGACCTCGACCCCGACGGCCCCGAGCCGGACCCCACCGAGGGCCGGTCACTGACGCTGGCCAGGCACGCCGACGGGTCGCTGTCCTTCCGCGGCCATCTGGACGCGGTCGGTGGGGAGAGGCTGCAGACCGCCCTGGAGGCGCACGTGCAGGCCGACCGCCCCGCCGGCGACGACCGCACCCGCGCCCAGCGCCTCGGCGACGCCCTGGTGCAACTGTGCGACAACGTCCTGGCGTCGGGATCGCTGCCTCTGCTGCGCGGGCACAAGCCGCAGATCGCCGTCGTGATTGATCTGGCGGACCTGGTCGACTCCAACGACAGCCCCAACGCCGGGCGGATGGGGTTCGGGGCCACCATCTCCGCCGCCCGGGCGCGGTGGCTGGCCTGCGACGGGGCGGTGTCGCGGGTGGTGTTCGCGCCCGACGGCGCACCACTGGACCTGGGCCGGGAGCGACGGCTGGCCGACCGTCACCTGCGCCGAGCCGTCGAACTCCGCGACGGCGGCTGCGTGTTCGCCGGCTGCGACGCCCCGACCTGGTGGTGCGACGTCCACCACCTCGTGCACTGGATCGACGGCGGCGAGACCGGCCTCGACAACTCAGCCCTGCTGTGCGAACGCCACCACACGAAGGTCCACCACGGCTTCCGCGTCGAACGACATCCGACCGGCCGATGGCGCACCTATCGACCGGACGGCACCGAGATCACCGTCCGGCCGCCCCTCCTCGCCCCTGCGGCCTGACGCTGGACGCGGGAGTGCAACCGTGGTTGCATCGGCGCCGTGACGGAGACCGGCGAGTGGGTGCTGCTGTCCTACCGCCTGCCGCGGGAGCCCTCGGGTCCGCGGACGACGCTGTGGCGGCGGCTGCGCCGGCTCGGCGTCGCCCAGCTGGCCGACGGCGTGGTGGCGCTGCCGGCCGACGCCCGCACGCGGGAGGCGCTCGAGTGGCTCGCCGACGACGTCCTGGCCGCCGGTGGCAGCGCCGGCATCTGGACCGCGCACCCGGCGACCGCCGCGCAGGAGCGCGGGCTGGCGGCCGGCATGGCCGCCGCCCGGGCGGAGGAGTACCGCGAGCTGGCGGCGCAGTGCGCCGCGGCGATCGGGGAACCGCCGGCCGAGCGCGCCCGCGCGCTGCGGCGGCTGCGGGGGGAGTGGCGGGCCGTCGGGCGGCGGGACTTCTTCCCCCCGCCCGAGCGGGACGCCGCCGGTGCGGCGCTGCACGCCCTGGCGACCGCGGCCGGCGAGCCGGTCGCCGCCGGGCGGGGGGTCCGGCCGTGAGGTGGGCGACCCGCGCCGGGATCCACGTCGACCGCGCCGCCTGCGCCTGGCTGATCCGCCGGTTCGTCGACCCGGACGCCGAGTTCCTCTTCGTCGCCGGCCCCGCCGAGGTCCCGGCCGACGCCACCCCGTTCGACATGCGCGGCGTGGCGCTGGGCCACGTCGGCGGCGACTGCTCCTTCGAGACGATCCTGCGCGTCCACGGGCTCGACGACCCGGTGCTCGAGCGGATCGGCGAGATCGTGCACGAGGCCGACCTGGACGACGGCCGGTTCGACGCCCCCGAGGCGCCCGGCCTCGACGTCCTGCTCCGCGGTCTGTCGATGACCGGCGACGACGAGCGCACCCTGGCCGTCTCCGGCCCGCTGTTCGACGGCCTCTACGAGTACACCCGCCGCCGCCTGCTGCTCGGCCGTGAGCCGGCCTGACCCGACGGAGCCCCTGATGACCGACCCGACCCCCGCCGGGCCGACGGTGGCGCCCGCCACGGCCTACCCGTCCTTCCGCGAGGCGGTGCGCGCCTGGTTCCTCGTCTCGCTGCAGACGTTCGGCGGTCCGGCGGGCCAGATCGCGGTCATGCAGCGGGAGCTGGTCGACGAGCGGCGGTGGATCGGCCAGCGCCGGTTCCTGCACGCGCTGAACTACTGCACCCTGTTGCCCGGCCCCGAGGCCCAGCAACTGGCCACCTACGTCGGGTGGCTGCTGCACGGCACCCGCGGCGGCCTGGCCGCCGGCGGCCTGTTCGTGCTGCCCGGCGTGCTCGCGCTGCTGGCGCTCTCGGCGGTCTACGTCGCGTTCGGGGACACCACCGCGATCACCGCCGTCTTCACCGGTCTGGCCGCCGCGGTGCTGGCGATCGTCGTCCAGGCGGTCGTCCGCGTCGGGAAGAAGGCGCTCGACAGCCGCGCGCTGGTCGTCCTGGCGGTCCTGGCCTTCCTCGCGCTCGCGCTCTTCGGCGTGCCGTTTCCGGTCGTCGTCGCCCTCGCGGGGGTCGCCGGCTGGGCCCTCGGCCGGTGGCGGCCGTCCGCGCTGCCCCAGGAGAAGGCCGCCGAGGGGCCCGACGCCGGCCCGCCGCCGGTCGTCTCCGACGACGTCCTGCACCACGAGGCGCCCAGCGCGCGGCGCGCCGTCCGGGTGCTGCTGGTCGGGCTGCTCGTCTGGGGGCTGCCCGTCGCGGCGGTCGCCGTCCTGACCGGCGGGGGCAGCGTCCTCACCCAGCAGGGCCTGTTCTTCTCCGGTGCCGCGGTGGTGACCTTCGGCGGCGCCTACGCGGTCCTGGCCTACGTCGCCCAGCAGGCGGTCGAGGTCTACGGCTGGCTGACCCCGCGGGAGATGGTGCGCGGGCTGGCGCTGGCCGAGACCACGCCCGGGCCGCTGATCATGGTGGTCCAGTTCGTCGCGTTCCTCGGCGCGTACCGGGCCTCCGGGGACCTGGACCCGTGGGTGGCGGCCGTCCTCGCCTCGCTGCTGGTCACCTGGGTGACCTTCGTGCCGAGCTTCCTGTTCGTCCTGCTCGGCGCCCCCTACATGGAGCGGCTGCGCGGCAACCGGTCGCTGTCGGCGGCGCTCACCGGCATCACCGCCGCCGTCGTGGGGGTCATCGCGAACCTGGGCGTCTACTTCGCCGTCCACACGCTGTTCTCCGGGACCACCGAGGTCGACGCCGGGCCGCTGGCCCTCGAGCTGCCCGACCCCTCGACGCTGCGCTGGGTGCCGCTCGCGATCGCCGCCGTGGCGGCGGTGCTGCTCTTCCGCGTCCGGTGGTCGGTGCTGCGCACCCTCGGCGTGTGCGCCGTGCTCGGCCTGGTCGCCGGGCTGGCCGGCCTCCCGGTCGGGTGAGCGTGAGCAGGCCGGGGACGGGTAGGGGCTCTCCCCGGGACGGCGTGCAGCCCCGCGCGCCGACGAGGGAGGGACCGACATGGCCATCGCCACCATCAACCCGGCCACCGGCGAGACGCTCAAGACCTACGAGCCGCTGTCGGACGAGGCCCTCGACGAGAGGATCGGCTGCGCCGCGGCAGCCTTCCGCAGCTACCGGCTGACGAGTCCCGAGGAGCGGGCCGGCTGGCTGCGCGCGGCCGCCGACGTCCTCGACCGCGACGCCGACCAGGTCGCCGAGCTCATGGTCACCGAGATGGGCAAGACGCTGGCCGCGGCGAAGGCCGAGGTCGCCAAGTGCGCCAAGGCGCTGCGGTACTACGCCGAGCACGGCCCGGCGATGCTCGAGCCCAGGCCCGCCGACGCCGGCGCCGTCGGGGCCGAGCAGGCCTACCTGGTGCACCAGCCGATCGGCGTCGTGCTGGCGATCATGCCGTGGAACTTCCCGCTCTGGCAGGCGATGCGCTTCGCCGCCCCGGCGCTCATGGCCGGCAACGTCGGGCTGCTCAAGCACGCCAGCAACGTGCCGCAGACCGCGCTGTACATGGAGGAGCTGTTCCGCGAGGCCGGCTTTCCCGCCGACGTCTTCCAGACCCTGCTGATCGGCTCCTCGGCCATCGACCGGGTCCTGCGCGACGACCGGGTCGCCGCCGCCACCCTCACCGGCAGCGCCCCCGCCGGGCAGTCGGTGGCCTCGATCGCCGGGGACGTCCTGAAGAAGACGGTGCTCGAGCTCGGCGGCAGCGACCCGTTCATCGTCATGCCCTCGGCCGACCTCGACCGCGCCGCCGAGGTCGCGGTCACCGCGCGCTGCCAGAACAACGGGCAGAGCTGCATCGCGGCCAAGCGGTTCTTCGTGCACGCCGACGTCGCCGAGGAGTTCACCCGGCTGTTCGGCGAGAAGATGGCCGCCCTCGTCGTCGGCGACCCCATGGAGGACGGCACCCAGGTCGGCCCGCTGGCCACCGAGTCCGGCCGCGAGGACGTCGAGCGGTACGTGCAGGACGCCGTCGACAAGGGCGCGACTCTCGTCGTCGGCGGGAAGCGGCCCGACCGCCCCGGCTGGTTCTACGAGCCGACGCTGCTCACCGGCATCACGCCGGAGATGGACCTCTACGCCGAGGAGGTCTTCGGCCCGGTGGCCGCGCTGTGGACCGTCGACGGCCTCGAGGAGGCCATCGAGATCGCCAACAGCCACCCCTACGGCCTCGGCGCCAACCTGTGGAGCGAGGACGAGCAGGAGCGGGCCACGTTCATCCGCGACGTCGAGAGCGGCATGGCGTTCGTCAACGGGATGGTCACCAGCTACCCCGAGCTGCCGTTCGGCGGGGTCAAGCAGAGCGGCTACGGCCGCGAGCTCACCGAGCTCGGCATGTACGAGTTCACCAACGCCAAGACGGTGTGGATCGGCCCGTCCAGCAGCGAACAGGCGCAGGGGGACACCGCCAGCGCGTCGGAGTGACCCCGGCGTGGCGCGGGTAGCCGCCCCGGACGTCCGCCCCCTCAGCAGCGGGGACCCGGGCGGACGGTCCAGCGGGTGCGCGGCACCCGGACGGGAGGACTCGTGAGGACGACCACCAGCCCGGACGACCGCTTCCTGACCCAGGCGGTGCACGACCTCGGCACCGCCCTGTGGTTCGGCGGCTCGGTGATGGGCATCGCCGGCGTCAACAAGTCCGGCAGCGACCTGACCGCGGGCATCGACAAGGTCCGGGTGGCGAGCTCCGCGTGGGGGCGGTTCGCGCCGGCGCAGTGGGGCGGGATCGCGGCCACCCTCGTGACCGGGCTGCAGCTGACCCGGTCGAACACCCAGCGGCTGGCCCTGCAGCAGGGGTACGGGACGGTCGGGACGCTCAAGGCCGCGCTCACCGTCGCGGGCGCCGGCGCCACCGCCTACGCCGCCTACACCGGCAGGAAGATCGGCCGGCTGGCCGAGCAGGCGGCATCCGACGGCGGGCTCGAGGTCAAGGACGCCACGCTGCCCTCCGAGGGCACCCCGCCGGAGATCCGGAAGTGGCAGGCCCGGCAACGGTTCACCCAGGCCGCCGTCCCCGCCCTGGCCGGCGCGGTGATCACCTGCAACGCCTGGCTGGTGCAGTCCTACCGGGTGGGCCCCACGGTCAAGGGCGTCCTCGGGCGGCTGCTCCCGACCTGAGCCGCGCCCGGCCCCGGCTCAGGCCGGGGCCGGGCCGCCCGGTCCCGCCGTCAGGCGCACCCAGCCGCCGTCGCCGGCCTCGATCCGCACCGCGGTGGCCGCGGACGCGGCGAGGGCGAGCCGGCCGCCGTCCCCGGGCCCGGGCAGCCGGCCGGCCACGCGCACCTCCAGGCCCGGTCCGCCGTCGAGCAGGCGCACCGGCCGCGGGCCGGGCGCCGCCGCGTCGGCGACCAGCACCTCCGACAGGAGCAGCAGCACCTCCTCGACGACGTCCGGCGGCCAGCCGCGCGCCGCGGCCGCCGCGCGCACCCAGGCCCGCGCCTGCTCCGGCCGGCGCGGGTCCACCACGCACGCGTCCACCGCGCCCTCGTCCACCCCGCTGTCGGTCATCGGTCCACCACCCCCGGTGAGCAACGAGGAACGCCGCGGCGGGGTGCGCGACACGCCGGGGAGCGGTCAGGCGGTGTCGGGGTCCAGCGCCCGGACCACGATGCGGCTGCCGGTCCCGTCCGGCCGCACGCCCAGCGACACCGCGGGGGAGACCTTCCCGGCCAGCCACAGCATGAGCAGCCGGCGGTCCGCGGGCACCGCGTGCGCCTCCAGCGGCGGGCAGCCGGAGCGGACGGCGACCTCGGCGGTCAGCGTGCCGCCGTGCCGGACCACCCTGACCCGGACGCCGCCCCGCGCGCCGGCCGGGCCGCCGTCGAGGACGGCCGCGGTGCCGACCGCCTCGTGCAGCACGAGCACCAGCTCCTCCCGCCGCGTCCGGGCCAGACCGGCCGCGGCCAGGCAGGCGTCCCACCAGCGGCGGTTGTCCGAGCCCGCGGACGGGTCGACCAGCCGGTCGGCGACGAGGACGCCGTCGCCGGCCGGCGGGCCGGCCGGCGGCCGCAGGTCGGGGTTGGCGACGTCGCCGCCGTCCCACCACAGCACCGGGTGCGTGGCGCGGGCGACCGCGAGCCGATCGGGCGGGCCGCCCCCGGCGGTGTCGACCAGGCAGGTGACCGCGAGCCCGTGGCCGGCGACCGCCGCGGTGGTGGCGTGCTCGGCCCGGTGCCACAGCCCGCCGTCGGGGACGAGGAGGAACGCCTGCTGGCACAGCACGGTGACCGGGCCGTCCCCGCCGGGCGGCCGCCGCCCGGTCCACTCGCCGAGCAGGGACCGCAGCGACCGCTCGGCGAGGCCGCGGTGCGGCGCGAACGCGACCCCGGCGGCGGCGGGCAGCCGCGCCACCACCTCCCGCCGGAGGTCGTCGTCCACGTGGGCGACCACGGGCCGCCCGGCCGCCAGCGCGCGGCGGCACAGGTCCGCGGCGATCGCGCCGGCCTCCGCCCGTCCCGCGTGGAACGCGCACCGGTGCACCGGTGCGGCGTCCGGCTCCGTCACCGGCCGGCGCCCTCGGCGGTCGCGTCCACCAGCTCCACCGCGCGGTCGGGGTAGCGGTCGGCCAGCAGGCGGACCAGCCGGGCGGTCAGCCGCGAGGCGCCGACGACGGTCAGCCCGGGCGGGCCGGCGGCCGCCGCGACGAGGGAGTCGGCCGCCCCGACGTCGAGGAAGCGCAGGTCGCTGAGGTCCCACGCGCCGCCCCCGGCCAGCGTCGCCTGCAGCACCGCGCGCAGCGCGTCCGCGTTGGCCGAGTCCAGCTCGCCGGCGAGGTGCAGCCGGTCGCCGCGCCGGGTCAGCCGGAAGACGCCGTCGTCGTACTCCGCGGTGGCGTCGACCTGCGCGCGGTGCAGCGCGGTGAGGTCCGCGTGCTGGCCGGGCTCGAGCAGGTCGCGGAAGTAGGGGCACAGCACGGTGAGCGGGTGCCGGGCGGTCAGCTCGCCGACGACGGCCTCGAACGCGTTGACGCCGGGGGTGGTGATCGCGCCGGTGAACCGGACGGCGGGCCACCCCTCGGACAGCGCCCCGGTGACCGCCGCGGGCAGCTCGGCCGGGTCCGGCGGCACGAGCCGGACCGCCGTCGTGGCGGCCGGCTCCCAGGTCTCGCCGACGACGCCCGCGCGGCGCAGCCGGGCCCACAGCCGCTCCTCGCGGTCGCCGAGGGCGGTGACCAGGACGCACTCGCCGCGGCGCACCCCGTCCGCGACGAAGTCGCCGACGACCTGCGCGTGCGCCTCCTCGCTGTCGAGGACGACGAAGTCGTGCGCGCCGCCGGTCACCGCGGGCCCTCCGCGGGCGCGCCGGCCGGGGCCTCCCCGGTCTCGGTGACCAGCCCGGCGACGTCGCGCACCTTGCGGCCGGTGTCCTGCGAGGCGCGGACGAGCATGCCGAAGGCGGCGTCGGGGGTGATCCGGTAGCGCTCCATGAGCACGCCCTTGGCCTGGCCGATGACGTCCCGGCTGTCCAGCGCGACGGTCAGGTGCGCGGTCCGCCGCACGGTGTGCAGCGCCAGCGCGGCGTGCCCGGCCACCGGGGTGAGCGTCGCGCGGTCGGGCCCCGGTCCCGGGCCGGCCACGTACACCGAGAGCGCCCCGACGACCTCGCTGCCGGTGTCCAGCGGCAGGCAGGTGGCGCGCTGGACACCGGCGGTGGCGGCCCGGTCGGCGAGCGCCGGCCAGCGCAGGTCCCGGCCGAGGTCGGCGCTGCCCGCCGGGGTCCCGGCGAGCGCGGCGCACAGCGGGCCCTCGGACAGGCGGAGCTGGGCGGCGTCGAGCCCGGCGGCCGGGCCGCCGCTGCCGACCGGGGCCGCGGGGGAGCGCCCGGGTCCGAGCAGGGTGACCGCGACGCTGCACCCCTCGGGGAGGACGGCGGCCAGGTCGCCGGCGACCGCGCGCGCCGCCGGGCCGGCGTCGTCGCGGGCGTGCCAGCCGCGGACGGCGCGGAGCAGCCAGCCCGCGAGGTCGAGACGGGCGTGCAGGGGAGTCGTCGTCGTGGTCCTCGTCGTGGTCGTGGGACTGGCCGCAGACTGCACCGCGACACCTCCAGCCGGGCGAGCCCGGAGTCGGCGTGCACCGCCGTCCGGCATCTCGACCGGCGGGCCCCGTGGACGACCATGCTGCCACCCGGCCGGGCGACACGCCGAGGGCCGACCCCGGAGGGTGAGTTGGACCACACCGGCCGCTCAAGGACCGGCCCGGCCGCGCCGATGGGAGGACGTGACCGCCACCCCGAGGACGCCGGCCGAGCGCGCGGACGTCCTGTCCTCGCTGCTCCGGCTGCCCGACGCCGTGCTGGCCGCGATCGCCTCCGACGGCGTGCTCGTCCCGATGCCGGCCTCGCTCGGCGTCCCGCCGGAGCGGGTGATGACCCCGCCGGCCGACCGCACCACGTTCCTCGACGCGATCGTCCCCGCCGACGCGATGTTCGTCGTCACCGCCTTCGAGCGGGCCCGCACCAACGGGGTCGGCCTGGCCACCGTCCACGGCCGGGGCGAGCCGGCGGTGCCGCTGTCGCTCACCTTCGTCGACCTGCGCGAGCAGCACGGCGTCCTGCTCGGCGCCCTCGACGTGCTCGACGCGGCCGCCGGCGACCGCGGGCCCGCGCCGCTGGCGGGGCTGGAGGTGTCGCGGCGGCCGCGCACGGCGACGGTCCGCAAGACGTCGCTGGCGGTGATCACCGAGATCGACGAGCGCGCCACCCGGATGCTCGGCTGGACGCCGGCGCAGATGGTCGGCCAGCGCTCCTCGGAGTTCGTCCACCCCGACGACCAGGAGCGGGCGATCGCCAACTGGCTGGAGCTGCTGTCCCGCCAGGAGGCGCAGCGGGTGCGGCTGCGGCACCGCCGCGCCGACGGCACGTGGGCGTGGCTGGAGCTGGAGAACCAGTACGTCGCGGCCGACGACCCCGCCGACGCCGTCGTCGTCACGCAGATGAGCGACGTCTCCGACGAGATGGCCGCGCACGAGGCCCTGCAGCAGCAGGAGCGGCTGCTGCGCCGGCTGACCGAGGCGCTGCCGCAGGGCATCGCGCAGCTGACCCCCGAGCGGGAGGTCGTGCACACCAACTCCCGGCTGCCGGTGCTGCTGGGCGTGCCCGCGGTGACCGGCTGGGACGACGTCGCGGCGCGGGTGGACGAGGTGGGCCGGGCCGCGCTGGAGGCGGCGCTCGCGCGGGTCCTCGGCGAGGGCGTGGACGCCGCGGTCGAGGTCGGCATCCGCACCCCGGCCGGGGAGACCCGGGTGTGCGCGGTGAGCCTGGTCGCGCTTAGCGACCGCGAGGGCGCACCCGGCGCGCTGGTGTGCGTCTCCGACGTCACCGACAGCGCCCGCATGCGCGAGGAGCTCACCGCCAAGGCGACCTTCGACGCGCTGACCGGCTGCCACAACCGCGCCTCCACCATCGCCGTCCTGGAGGCCGCGCTGGCCGGGCCGGACGCGGGGGCGACGGCGGTGGTCTTCGTCGACCTCGACGACTTCAAGCCGGTCAACGACACCCTCGGCCACGACGCCGGCGACGAGCTGCTGGCGACCACGGCCGCGCGGCTGGCCGGCGTGCTGCGCCGCGACGACATCGTCGGGCGGATCGGCGGGGACGAGTTCCTCGTCGTCAGCCGCGGCGTCGACGGCCCCGCGGCGGCCGCCTCCCTCGGCGCCCGGATCCAGGCGGCGCTGGCGGTGCCGGCCGAGATCACCGCGGGCACCGTGCCGCTGCGGGCCAGCCTCGGCGTGGCCTGCGGCGAGCCCGGTCTCCACGCCGCGGCGCTGACCAAGCGCGCCGACCAGGCGATGTACCTGTCCAAGCAGGACCGCCGCGGCGAACCCGTGCTGTGGCGGGAGGACCTGGTCCTCACCCCCGCCTGAGCGACGGCGGCCGTAGCGTCGCGGGCGTGACCTCCGTCCGCGACGCCGGCCCGGACGACGCCGCCGCCTGCCGGGACGTCTACGCCCCCTACGTCACCGGCACCGCCGTGTCGTTCGAGACCGAGCCGCCGACGGCGGAGGAGATGGCCCGCCGGATCGCCGCCGCGCAGGAGCGGCACGCGTGGCTGGTGCTCGAGGCGGACGGCGCGGTGCGCGGCTACGCGTACGGCGGGCCGTTCATGGCCCGCGAGGCCTACCGCTGGTCGTGCACGGTGAGCGTCTACCTCGAGCCCGGCCGGCGGCGCACCGGCGCGGGGCGGCTGCTGTACACGGCGCTGCTCGACCGGCTGGCCGCCCGCGGGTACCGGGTCGCGCTGGCCGGCGTCGCGCTGCCCAACGAGGCGAGCCTCGGCCTGCACCGCGCGCTGGGCTTCGCGCCCGTGGGCACCTACCGGCGGGTCGGCTGGAAGGACGGCGCCTGGCACGACGTCGCCTGGCTGCAGCGCGACCTCGGCCCCGGCCCGACCGGCAGTCCCGCCGAGCCCCGCTGAGCGCTCAGCCCCGGTCCACGGACAGGAACGGCGGCGGGTCGGCGGGCACGTCGCCGGTGCGGGCGAAGTGCGCCCACACCCGGCGGACCTCCCGGCCGGCCGCGACGACGTCGTCCCACGGGAGGCCGGCCAGCAGCGGCGAGGCCTCCCAGGTGTGCCGGTGCGGGAACAGCAGCGGCAGGTCGACGGCGTGCGCCCCGGTGAGCGCGCCGGTCCCGTAGGAGAGCGTGTAGTGCACCGCCCGGCCGCCGGCCGCGCGGTGCCGGCGGGCGGCCCGGGCGGCGTCGCGGGCGTAGATGCGGCGGGTGAGCACCCGCACGACCGCCTCCACCAGCGGCCGGCCGACGACGGGCACCCGGGCCAGCCGGGCGGCCGGCGGCAGCAGCGCGGCGAACAGCGCCACCTCGCGGCTGTTGGTGCCGACCAGCAGGTCGACCTCCGGCGCCGCCTCCGCCCACGCGTCCTCGACCGCCTCCTCGGCCGGCAGCGGCGGGAGGCCGTACTGGGTGCCGAACGGCATCGCGGCGACCAGCCCGTACCGCCGGGCGCGCGCCGCCACCTGCGCCTGCGCGTCGACGACCTCCGCGACCGGCGCGGCGGCGTCCAGCGAGCGGGCCTCGGCGGCCATCGCGGCGCTCATCCGCGCCCGGCCGCGGGACAGCCCCAGCGGGGCGCTGGACACGACCGCGCGGCGGAACAGCCCCCGGGCGCCGTCGGCCGCCATCAGGTGGGCGATCGCGTCGCCGCCGGCGGACTCGCCGAACAGCGTCACCGCGTCCGGGTCGCCGCCGAAGGCCGCCACGTTCGCCCGCACCCAGCGCAGCGCCGCGACGAGGTCGAGCAGGCCCAGGTTGGCCGGCCGGCCGTCCCCGTCGCCGAGGAAGCCGAGCAGCCCGAGTCGGTAGGTGACGCTGACGACGACCACCCGCTGCTCGCGCACGAGCGCCGCGGGGTCGTAGGCGGGGGCGTCGCCGGCGCCGCTGACGTAGGAGCCGCCGTGCACCCACACCATCACCGGCAGTTCGTCGCCGGGGGAGGCGTCCTCCGGGACGGTCACCGACAGCCGCAGGCAGTCCTCGTCGGCGACGAGCTCGCCCATGGGGTCGGTGACCATGAGCTCGAGCTCCGGCGCCGGCGGTTGCGGGCACGCCGGCGACCACGCCGTCGCGTCGACGACGCCGGCTGCCGGCGGCTCGGGCACCGGCGGGCGGAACCGCTCCGCCCGGGCGTACCGGATCCCGGTGGCCCGCACGACGCCGTCGGACCGCCGGGCGGTGACCGTCCCCGCGGGCGCCGCGAACCGCGGTGCCGTGTCCTGCTGGGTCACGCGGCACCGACCGCGGCGCCGAGGGCGTCGAACGCGGCCTGCTGGAAGGCGCGCATGGGGGCGACCGTGGTCTGCAGCTCCACCTCGGCGGCGTGGTACATCCCCGGCTCGACGTGCAGCCGCACCGGCACTCCGGCCGCCTGCAGCCGCCGGGCGTAGGCGACGTCCTCGTCGTGGAACAGGTCCAGGTCGCCGACGCCGATCCACGCCGGTGGCAGGCCGGCGAGGTCCAGCCGGCGGGCCGGCGCGGCGTAGGGGCGGGGCTCGTCGGCGCGCGGCGCGTGCCCGAGGTAGGCGGTCCACGCCCAGCGGTTGGACCGCGGCGTCCACACGAGCCTGCCGCGGCCGGCGGTGCTGCGGCGCAGCACGGTGCGGTCGTCGAGCATGGGGTAGACGAGCAGCTGGAAGGCGACGGGAACGCCCTTGTCGTGCGCCCGCTGCGCCAGAGCCGCGGCCAGCCCGCCGCCCGCGCTGGCCCCGCCGACGGCGACGCGCGCCGGGTCCACGCCGAGCTCCCCGGCCCGGCGGTGCAGCTCGCACAGCGCGGCCAGCAGGTCGTCGAGCGCGGCGGGGAACGGGTGCTCGGGCGCCAGCCGGTAGCGGGCGCTGACCACGACGACGCCGAGGTCGCGGGCCATCCGGCTGCACAGGTCGTGGTCGCTCTCGGGGTGCCCGATGACCGTGCCCCCGCCGTGCACCCACAGCAGGGCGCCGCCGGTGCGCTGCGCCGGCTCGTACACGAACACGTCCTGCCCGGCGGGGACGTCGTGCCGCGTGACGGTCACCCCGGCCACCGGCTCGGTGACCCGGGACCCGAACAGCCGGCGCCCGATCCGCAGCTCGGCCCGCGAGCCGATCGACAGCGGCAGCCAGAGGTCCGGGCGGCGCAGCCCGGGCGGGACGGGCGCGACGGTGCGGGCGCGGCGGGCGAGGGCGACGGCGAGGCCGAGCGCGGTGAGGCGCGTCAGGCGGCGGGAGCGGGCGGTCACCGGGCGGACGCTAGCGCTCGGCCCCCGCGCGGCCGCGGGGGCTACGGTGCGCGACGGCGCCCGGGGCGGGCGCGGGCGACGGATCGGGAGGACGCGTGACCACAGCGGTGCGGCACGGGGAGGGCACGCTGCCCTCGGGGCAGTACTGGCAGGGCTGGAGCGTCCCCGACCCGGCCGGCGTCGTCGTGTTCGTGCACGGCGTGCACGAGCACGGCGGCCGGTACGCGCACGTGGCCGAGCGGCTCGGCCGCGGCGGCTACGCCTCCTACGCGCCCGACCACCCCGGCCACGGCCGGTCGCCCGGCCGGCGGGGCGACATCGGGAGCATGGCGGGCACCGTCGAGGGCGTGACGCAGACCGTCCGCGCCGCCGCCGACCGGCACCCCGGCGTCCCGGTGTTCGTCTACGGCCACAGCCTCGGCGGGCTCATCGCGCTGCAGTACCTGACCGGCGAGCCGGACGCGCGCATCGTCGGCGCGGTCGTCTCGGCGCCCGCGCTCGACACCAGTGCCGCCACCCCGGTGCAGCGGGCGGTGGCGCCGCTGCTGGCCCGGCTGGCGCCGGGCCTCGGCGTGCTCACCCTCGACGTCGAGGCGGTCAGCCGCGACCCCGAGGTGGTGGCCGCCTACCGGGCCGACCCGCTCAACCACAACGGCAGGATGGTCGCCCGCACCGGCGCCGCGCTCATGCAGACCGCCGCGGCGATGCCCGACCGGCTGCGCGGACTGCGCCTGCCGCTGCTGGTCGTCCACGGCACCGCCGACCGGCTGGTGGCGCCGGCGGCCAGCGAGGTGGTCCGCGAGCACGCGGGCTCGCCCGATCTCACCCACCGGGTCTACGAGGGGCTGTTCCACGAGCCGCACAACGAGCCGGAGAAGGAGCAGGTCCTCGACGACGTCGTGGCCTGGCTCGACGCCCACCGGGCCGGCTGAGCGGTCGTCCCGCGCCGCGATCCGTGACAGGGTCCGGTCAGCCGCGCCGCCCGGGGCGGCGGAGGAGGGGACCCGTGCCGCAGACCCTCGGCGACGGCGTGCGGCTGCTGCGCGCCTTCGTCACCAACCCGCGTCAGGTGGGGGCGGTGCTCCCGACGTCCCGGACGGCGGTCCGCGCCATGCTCGACCTCGCCGACGTCCCGGCCGCCGGCCTAGTCGTCGAGCTCGGGGCCGGCACCGGGGTGGCCACCCGGGAGATCCTCGCCCGGCTCGGCGCGGGCGCCCGGCTGGTCGCGCTGGAGATCGACCCGCAACTGGCCCGCCGGCTCGCCGAGCGCCTCGACGACCCCCGGCTGCAGGTCGTGTGCGGCTCCGCGGAGGACCTCGACGGCCTCCTCGACGGGGAGCGCGCCGACGTCGTCGTCTCCATGCTGCCGTTCACCTCGCTCGAGGCGGGCCTGCGCCGCCGGCTGCTCGACCAGCTGCCCCGGGCGCTGCGCCCGGGCGGCACCGCGGTCGTGATCCAGTACTCGCCGCTGGTGCTCGGCGAGCTGCGCCGCCGGTTCGCCGACGTCCGGACGCGGGTGACGCCGTGGAACGTGCCGCCCGCGTTCCTCTTCGGCTGCACCGGCGCCGCCGGGGGCTGACCCGGGGGCGATGAGCCGCCGGCCCCGCGGCGGTCTCACCGGGCATGACCACCGGACAGATCGACCCCCGCTACGGTGACGCCACGGCGACCGCGCCACCCTGGGCCGACGTCGAGCGGCTGCTCACCGCCGCCCAGCTCTACTGGATCACCACCGTCCGCGCGGACGGCCGGCCGCACGCGGTCCCGCTCGTCGGCGTCTGGCACGACGGCGCGTTCGCCTTCTGCACCGGCGCCGACGAGCAGAAGGCGCGCAACCTCGACGGCAACCCGCACGTGGCCGTGACCACCGGCAGCACCGGCGCGCACGGCTGGGACAGCGGGCGCGACGTCGTCGTCGAGGGCGTCGCGGTGCGGGTCACCGACCCCGGGGAGCTGCAGGCGCTGGCCGACGCCTGGTACGCGAAGTACGGCGAGGACTGGCACTTCGCGGTGCGCGGCGACGAGTTCGTCGAGCTGAGCTCCTCCGGCGGGGCCACCGAGGGCGGCGCCCGGGTGTACCGGGTCCCGCCGGACAAGGTGCTGCTGTTCGGCGGGCCGCACGGCCAGACCCGGTACCGCCCCTGAGCCGGGGCGCCGCCCTCCTACGCTGCCCGCCGTGGACGCGACGACGACGCTGGCCGGCGACCTCGGCTTCCCCGAGGGCCCGCGCTGGCACGACGGCCGGCTGTGGTTCTCCGACTTCCACGACCGGCGGGTGCGCACGCTCACCCCGGACGGCGTCCTGACGACGGTCCTCGACCTGGACGACGCGCCGTCCGGGCTGGGCTGGACGCCGGAGGGGACGCTGCTCGTCGTCGCGATGACCCGGCGCGCGCTGCTGGAGGTCGCCGGCGGGCGGCCGGTCGTGCGCGCCGACCTCACCGGCCTGACCCGCTCCCGCGCCAACGACCTGGTCGTCGACGCGGCCGGCCGGGCCTACGTGAGCAGCTTCGGGTTCGACCTGGTCGGGGGCGCGCCGGTGGAGCCGACCGGGCTGGTGCGGGTGGACCCCGACGGCACCGCGTCCGTCGTCGCGGACGACCTGCGCTTCCCCAACGGCATGGCGCTCACCGGCGACGGCCGGACGCTGGTGGTCGCCGAGACCTACGGCGCCCGGCTCACCGCCTTCGACGTCGCCGACGACGGGCTCGCTGTCCGGCCGGCGGGTGTTCGCGGAGACGCCGGGCCTGGCGCCCGACGGCATCTGCCTCGACGCCGAGGGGCACGTCTGGTTCGCCACCGCCCGCACCGCCGAGGTGCTGCGCGTGCGGGAGGGCGGCGAGGTGACCGGCCGGGTGCCCGTCGGGTCGGGCTCGCTGTCCTACGCCTGCACGCTCGGCGGCGACGACGGGCGGACGCTGTTCGTCTGCACCGCGCCCACCTGGGCCGAGGGCGGCCCGCGCGCCGGCCGGGTGGAGGTCGCCCGGGTCGACGTCCCCCGCGCCGGCCGGCCCTGACCCTCAGGCCGGGCGGGCCGGGAGCAGGTGCTCCTGGTGGTCCAGCTCCCGCTCGAGCGTGCGCAGCCCCTCGTCGGGCAGCCGGCCGAGGTCGCGCCAGCGCAGCAGCTCCTCGCGCTCGGCGTCGATGACCGCCCGGCGCACCCGCAGCGCCGCCTCGTACTCCGGCGACATCGGCACCTCGCCCTCGGCGTCCACGAGGACCTCCAGCCGCCGCTCGTAGCGGGTCCGCCGGGTGCGCAGCGCCGCGCGGATCGACTCGATCGCGGCGTCGTCGACGTGGTCGTGCCGCTCGGCCTGCAGCTCGTCGAGCCGGGCGAGGCCCGCGTCGACCGCCGCGACGCGCGCCTGGTTGCGCAGCCGGGCGGCGTCGGCGGCGTCGGCCCGCAGCCGCAGCCGGCGCACCAGCGGCGCGAAGGTCGCGCCCTGGCCGACGAGGGTGACCAGCACGGCGAGGAAGGCGCAGAACAGCAGCAGGTCGCGGTCGGGGAACGGGTCGCCGGCGTCGGTGGTCAGCGGGATGGTGAAGACGGCGGCCAGGCTGATGACGCCGCGGGTGCCGGCCCAGCTCAGCACG
Source organism: Geodermatophilus sp. SYSU D00879 (assembly GCF_054050375.1). NCBI lineage: Bacteria > Bacillati > Actinomycetota > Actinomycetes > Geodermatophilales > Geodermatophilaceae > Geodermatophilus > Geodermatophilus sp. SYSU D00879. Next base: position 38,055 of record NZ_JBJGZF010000008.1, on the reverse strand, counting down.
GCGATCTCCCGGCCGGACAGCTGCCGCGGCGGGGTCGAGGGGTCGTCGTCCTCGTCGGCGGCGGGAGCGCCGCTGAGCCGCATGTGCAGCGCCTGCGGCGCGTGCTCGGTGAGCCACAGCCACAGCGGCCGGACCAGCAGCACCGCGCCCACGGTGATCAGCGAGGCGACGACGACGGTCGAGGGCGCGTACTGGCCCAGGCCGCGGATGACGGCGGGCAGCTGCTGGCCGATGAGCAGGAAGACGACGCCCTCGAGCAGGAAGTCCACCAGCTTCCACACCGCGTCGGTCTGCAGCCGGGTGGCGCCCGACTGCCAGTACGGCGCGTTGTGCGCGATGACCAGCCCGGCGACGACGACGGCCAGCACGCCGGACACGTGCACCGACTCGGCCAGCAGGTAGGCGACGAACGGCGTCGCCAGCGAGACCGCGTTGGACGACAGCGGGTCGCGGCGCAGCCGGCGCAGCGGCCGGACGCCGTAGGCGACGACCAGCCCGGCGGCGACGCCCCCGGCGGCCGAGAGCGCGAACTGGCCCAGCGCCGACCAGGTGGAGAAGCCGTCGCCGACCGCGGCCGCGATGGCGACGCTGAGCAGGGTCAGCGCGGTCGCGTCGTTGAGCAGCCCCTCGCCCTGGATGAGCGTGACCAGCCGCGGCGGCAGCCCGACCCGGCGGCCGACGGCGAGCGCGGCCACCGGGTCCGGCGGGGCGACGGCAGCGCCCAGGGCGATGCCCGCGGCGAGCGTCGCCCCGGGGACCCACAGCGCGAACCCGACGCCGATGACCAGCGCGGTGACCAGCACGAGCAGCACCGACAGGCCGACGACGGTCCGCATGTTGGCGCGGATCGCGATCAGCGAGGAGTCCAGCGCGGCGCTGTAGAGCAGCGGCGGGAGCAGGACGGTGAGGACGATCTCGGGGTCGAGCGTGAGGTTCGGGCCGGGCAGCAGCGCGTAGACCAGCCCGGTCACGGTGAGCAGCGCGGCCGCCGGGATGCCGGTGCGCCCGGCGAGCCAGCGGGCCGCCACGATCACCGCGACCGCGGCCAGGACGAGCAGGAGGACGGTCTCGGCGTGCACCGAGTCATCCTCGCCGAGCGCCGTCCCCGGCTCATCCCGACGCCCCGGCTACGCGGCGACGGACTCCATGGCCTCGGCGGTCAGCGTCACCGAGCGCAGCCGCGCCTCGGTGCCGGGCGCCTGGTGGGCGACGATCAGCTCGTCGGCGTCGGCGAGCCGGGCGAAGTCGGTGAGCCGCTCGCGGACCTCGGCCGGGGTGCCGACGGCGGTGTGCGTGAGCATCGAGTCCACGTGCCGGCCCGCGCCCGAGGACAGCAGCAGCTCGGCGGCGTCGTCGTCGAGGTCGCGGCCCTGGCCGAACAGGCCGACGGCGAGCCGGCGGCGGGTGGCCTGCAGCAGCTCCTGCGCCTGCGCGGTGGTGTCGGCGGCGACGGCGTTCACCCCGGCGATCACGTACGGGGCGTCGAGCTGCGCGGAGGGGCGGAAGTCGCGGCGGTAGGCGGCCACCGCGGGCTCCAGCAGCTGCGGCGCGAAGTGCGAGGCGAAGGCGTAGGGCAGGCCGAGCGCGGCGGCCAGGCCGGCGCCGAACATCGACGAGCCGAGCACGTACAGCGGCACGTCCGACCCGCGGCCGGGGACGGCCTGCACGCCGGGCACCCGCGACTCGCCGGTCAGGTAGCCCTGCAGCTCGAGCACGTCCTGGGGGAAGCGCTCGGCGGAGGCGGCGTCGCGGCGCAGGGCGTACATGGTGTTCTGGTCCGAGCCGGGCGCGCGGCCCAGGCCCAGGTCGATGCGCCCGGGGTACACCGCCTCGAGCGTGCCGAACTGCTCGGCGATCGTGAGCGGCGAGTGGTTGGGCAGCATGACGCCGCCGGCGCCGAGCCGGATGGTGGAGGTGTGCGCGCCGACGTGCGCGATGAGCACGCTGGTGGCCGACGACGCGATCGTCGGCATGTTGTGGTGCTCGGCGTACCAGACCCGGCGGTAGCCGGCCTCCTCCGCCCGCTGCGCCAGCGCGACGCTCCCGGCGATGCTGCTGCCGTAGGTCTCCCCGGGGGCGACGGGGGCGAGGTCGAGCACGGACAGCGGGATGCGCACGGGGGTCCTCCTGGGACGACGAGGTTCGTTGCCCGCTGCAACGCCCGGCGGTCCCGGGGGCTTCCGCCGCGGCGGTAGTCGGACGCAAGTCACCGGCAACCGGGCCGGGCGACGGTGGCACCGTGACCGCGACCGCACCGCTGCCGTTCCCCGTCACGCCCCGCCGGCCCGGCGACCCCGAGGCCGACGTGACCCGCCTGGCGCTGGCGCACCGCGCGCTGTGCGCCGGCTGCCGGCTGCTGGCCGGCGTCGCCGCGGAGGCCGCCGCCGGGGCGGTCTGGACGGCGGAGCGGCGGCGGGCGGTCGTCGCCTTCGGCCGGTGCGTGCTGCGCGAGGTGCGCGCGCACACCGCGCGGGAGGACGCCGTCCTGTGGCCGGTGGTGGCCGCCTCCGCCGGGACGCACGCCGCCGACCTCGAGCCGCTCACCGAGGACCACGCCGTGCTGCGTGCGGTGCTGGGCCGGGCCGACGCGGCGCTCACCGCCTTCGCCGCCACCGCCGCCGGCCCCGACGCCGCGGCGCCGCTGGCCGCCGTCCTCGCGGAGCTGGCCGACGCCCTCGACGAGCACGTCGCGGAGGAGGAGCGCGAGGTGTTCCCGGTGATCCGCCGGTGCGTGTCGGTGCGCGACCTGGCCCGCTACGAGGGCGTCTGCGCGCGCGCCTCGGGGCCCCGGTCCGCGGCGTTCGCGCTGCCGTGGGTCGCCGACGCCTGCCGCACCCCGGGCGAGCGCGCCGGGCTACTCGGCGCGACCTCGCCGCTGCTGCGGGTGCTGCTGCGCGCGGCCGAGCCGGGCTGGCGCCGCCGCCGCGACCTCGTCGCCGGCCGCTAGTCCGCTTCCGCTGGTCCGGCGCCGCTGGTCCACGGCCGCTGGTCCAGCGCCGCGCGGGCCTGCGCGATCCACCCCGGGTGGCCGGTCCGCTCGGCCACGGCGACGGCGACCGCCCGGTGCGCCTCGGCCGTCTCCCGGTCGCCGCGGGCGGCGGCCAGCCGGGCGAGCAGCGTCGCCGTCGGGCCGAAGGCCAGCTGGGCGGTGTGCGTCCCGCACACCGTGTCGCGGTAGGGGAGCAGCTCCGCCTCGGCCTCGGCCATCCGCACGCGGTCCCCGAGGGCCAGCCCGACGAGGCCCCGGCAGTACTGGAGGAACGGGGTGAACAGGTCCCGCACCGCCTGGAGCCGCGGCGGGCCCACGGACCGCGCCTCCTCCAGCCGCCCGGCCAGCACCAGGGCCAGGGCCCGGGTCTCGGTCGCCAGCTCGGGGGAGATCGGCGCCAGGCCGGCCATCTCCTCGGGGTCCACCGGCCGGGCACCGGGGTCGGCGAGCCGCAGGGAGAGCTGGGTGGTCAGCCGGAGCGCCCGCGCCACCGCGGGGTAGTAGCCGGCGTCGAGCAGGGCCTGCTCGGCCACGTCGTACGCCGCCTGGGCCTCGGCGACCCGCCCCGCGACGGCGGCGCGCAGGCCGGCGTAGCAGCGGGCGATGCCGTGCAGCAGCGGCAACCCGTAGGCCGCGGACAGGCGCTCGGCCTCCGCGGCGTGCCGGTCGGCGGCCTCGAGGTCGAGGACGGTGCAGGTCGTCTGGAGCAGCACCAGCCGCGCCACCGCCTCGAAGAGGCCGAAGCCCTCCTGCTGCGCGAGGGCCAGCAGCTCGGTGCCCAGGGCCGTCGCCTCGCTGCGGTCGGGCCCGCGCGTGGCGTGGAACTGCCGGACCGTCAGCGCGTGGGCCAGCGCGAGCGGGTCCCCGGCGAGGCGGGCCTCGGCGAGCGCCCGGGCGGAGGCCTCGACCGCCTGCGGGTCGTTCCGCTCCTCGAGCTCGACGGCCAGCATCGCCAGCAGCCGGGCGCGCTGCGGATCGCCGGGCGGCAGGGTGCCGACCACACGCCGGGTGCGGTCCACGAACCGGTCGTCCACGGGGTCCACCCAGGAGTTCCAGAAGGTCGGGACGTCCGAGGACAGGAGCACCGCCGCGGTCAGCTCCGGCGGGGCGTCCTCGGGCAGGACCGCCAGCGCGCGGGTGCGCAGCGCGCGGGCGTCGCCGACGGCGCCGGCCAGCGCCGTGGCGTGCGCCTGCGCGGCGAGCAGCGGCGCCATGCCGGCCGCGTCACCCCGCTGCACCGTCGTGGCGGCCTCGGCCGCCCGGCCCCACATGACCGCGGCGTCGGCGTACGCGAAGCGCCGCTCGGCGAGCTCGGCGGCCGCCTGTGCCCAGCGGGCGGCCGCCGCGGCCGAGCCGGGTCCCGCGGAGGCGGCGTGGTGGGCGAGCGCGGTGACGTCGTCGGGCCGCAGCCGCTCCAGCACGGCGGTCACCCGGCCGTGGAGACGGGTGCGGCGCAGGGAGGACAGGTCCTCGTAGAGGGTGTCGCGGACCAGCGCGTGCACGAACCGCAGCCGCCCCGGACCCGGCTCGACCAGCAGCCCGCTGACCAGCGCCGTCTCCAGAGCCTCGACCAGGGCCTCCTCGTCCTCGTCGGTGCCACCGCCGGCCGGGGCGGCGGCGGCGAGCAGCACGTCGGCGTCGACCTCGCGGCCCATGACGGCGGCCAGCCGCAGCAGCGTGCCGGTGCGCGCGGGCAGTCCGGCCAGCCGGTGGCGGACGACGTCGCGCACGGTGCCCGGGACGGCGTCGACGTGGGCGCCGGCGTCGACCAGCCGCAGCAGCTCCCGGACGTAGAACGGGTTGCCGTCGGCGCGGGCGCCGATCGCGGCGCGGGTGCGGCGGTCGACCGGGGTGAGCGCCCAGTCCCCGACCAGCTCGTCGACGGCGGCGGCGTCCAGCCCCCGCAGCGACAGCCTGACCGGGGACCGCCGGGCGAGCGCGGCGAGCACGTCGGCCAGCCCGGCGCTCTCCTCCGGGCGGTGCCCGGCGACGACCAGCACGCGCGACCCGGCCAGGGCGGGCAGCAGGTCGAGCAGCAGCGCGGTGGTCTCGCGGTCGGCGCGGTGCAGGTCGTCGACGGTCACCAGCAGCGGCGCACGCGCCGCGACCGCGGCCAGCCAGCCGGCGACGGCGCGGTGCAGCCGGAACCGGTTGCCGGTGGGGTCGCCGCCGGTCGCGGCCGGGGCGTCGTCGGTAAGCAGCGCGGCGAGCGGGGCCGGGTCGGCGGGCGGGTGCTCGGCGGCGAGCGCGCGCAGCGCCGCGGCCCACGGCCAGCCGGGCGGGGCGCCGTCGGTCTCGGGGCAGGACACCGCCAGCGTCGTCCAGCCGCGGCCCGCGTACTCCGCGCGCAGGTGGTCCAGGACGGTGGTCTTGCCGCTGCCGGCCTCGCCGGCGAGCAGGGCGACCGCGACCTGGCCGCCGGCCGCCCGCTCGGCCGCGGCGGACAGCGCGGCCAGCTCGGCGTCGCGGCCGACCGGGCGGGGCACGTCCGGCGCGGGGGCGGCCGGAGCCGGGGCCGGGACGGACGAGGGGGAGGGCGCCGGGCGGCCGACCGGCGGTGCCGGTGGACGCGCGGGCAGGAGCGAGGGGGACTGGGCGAGGACGGCCTCCTCCAGCGCCCGCAGCTCCGGGCCGGGGTCGACGCCGAGCTCGTCGGCCAGCCGTGTGCGGACCTCGCGCAGCGCGGCCAGCGCCTCGCCCTGCCGCCCGGCGCGGTAGAGACCGAGGGCGAGCAGGCGCCAGCCCTCCTCGCGCAGCGGGTGCTCGGCGACGTGCGCGCGCAGCTGCGGGAGCGGGTCCCGCCCGCCGGGGGCGTCGAGGGCGACGGCGGCCCGGCGCTCGACCGCGGTCAGCCGCAGCTCGTCCAGCCGGGCGGCCTCGGGACCGGCCCAGGGCTCGTCGCGGTACTCGGCGTACGCGGGACCGCGCCACAGGTCGATCGCGGCGCTGTACCGGGCGCGCGCCTCGGCGGGGTCGGTGGCGGCCAGCCGGTCGCCCTCGTCGAGCAGCCGCACCGCCTCGAGCACGTCCACGGCGTCGTCGGCCGGGCGCAGCGCGTAGCCCGGCGGCACGGTGACCAGCAGCCGCGCGGGCGTGCGCGGGGCGCGGCCGGGCTCCAGCACCCGGCGCAGGTGGCTGACGTGGGCCTGCAGCGTCCCCAGCGCGTCGGCGGGGGAGGCGCCGCGCCACAGGTCGGCGACCAGCACCTCGGCGGGGACCACGTGCCCGCCGGCGACCAGCAGCCGGGCGACCACCGAGCGCTGCCGCCGGCCGCCGAGGTCCAGCGGCTGGCCGTCGCGCACGGCACCCACGTCGCCCAGCACCCGGAACCCGACGGTTCCGGCACCCCCGCTCCCCATAGCGGCGCGAGCATATGGCGCGCGAGCCCGATCGCCGAGGGATCGGGGGAGGTTCCACCGGAAGCGGTCACGGCCGGGTCACGTCGCGTGTCGTCCTGTCCCGGGGGTCGCCGACCAGCGGCTCGCAAGCCGCTGCCAACCGCGCGCCGTCACCGTGCCGGCATGACCTCGACCGTCCCCGCCCTGCCGTTCCCCGTCACCCCGCGCCGGCCCGGCGACCCCGAGCCCGACCTGTTCGGCTTCTCCCTCGTGCACCGCGCGCTGCGGTCGGGCTGCCGGCTCCTGGCCGACGCGGCCACCCGCATCGCCGCCGGCGAGCCGTGCCCGCCGGGGCGGCGTCGCGCCGTCGTCCGCCACGCCGGGGCGGTGCTGCACGAGGTGCACGTGCACCACTCCCGGGAGGACGACGTCCTGTGGCCGGTCATCGTGGCCTCGGCCGGGGACTCCGTGGACCTGGGCCCGCTGTCCGACGGCCACACCGCGCTGCAGGGCGTGCTCGACCGCGCGCAGGCCGCGCTCGCCCGGTTCGCCGACGACGGTCCCGCGCAGGCCGGGCCGCTGGCCGCCGTCCTCACCGAGCTCGCCGACGAGCTCGACGAGCACATCGAGGAGGAGGAGCGCGAGGTGTTCCCGGTCGTGCGCCGGTTCGTCTCGGCCGGGGACTTCGCGCGGGTGGAGACCCGCTTCCGCAAGGGCACCAGCCTGCGGCACATGGCCTTCGTCCTGCCGTGGGTCGTCGACGCCTGCCGGACGCCGGAGGAGCGGGCGCGGCTGTTCGCCGGGGCGCCCGCGCCGCTGCGGCTGCTGCTGACGGCCGTGCAGCGCCGCTGGACCCGCCGCCGCGACCTCGTCGCCGGCGTCTGAGCCGGTCCCGGCCGGGGTCCCGTCCGGGGACCCCGGCCGCCGGGTTCAGGCGCTGCGGGCGCGGCGGGTGCGGGTGGGCACGGCCTCGACCGGGGCGTCGGCGCCCTCGACGCCGAGGCGCCGCTCGAAGCCGGGCGGGACGACGAGGTCGTCGCGGGACAGGTCGGCGGCGGACTCCCGCGCCAGGCCGGTCAGCGCGGAGCCGAGGCCGTCGCGCAGCAGGTCCAGGACGTTCTCGACGCCGGCCTGCCCGTTGGCGGCCAGGCCCCACAGGTAGGCGCGGCCGATCATCACGGCCCTGGCGCCCAGCGCCAGGGACTTGGCGACGTCGGAGCCGCGGCGGATGCCACCGTCGAGCAGCACCTCGACCTGGTCGCCGACCGCCTCGGCGATGGCGGGCAGGGCGCGGATGGAGGCGGGGGTGCCGTCGAGGTTGTTGCCGCCGTGGTTGGACACCGAGATCGCGGTGACGCCGGCGTCCACGGCGCGCTTGGCGTCGTCGACGCGCATGACGCCCTTGAGCATGAACGGCCGGTCGTCGCCCCACAGCTCGCGGAGCCAGGCGACGTCCTCCCAGGTCGGCATGGGCGACTGCATCCAGGCGCCGTAGGCGCCGAAGAACGTCGGCGGGGTCTCGGCGGGGTCGCCGACCATGTTGGGGACGGACAGGTCGGGCAGCTTCCGCGTCCTGGCGAACTCCCACAGCCAGCGCGGCCTGAGCGCGACCTGCGGGGCGTAGCGGCGGACCGCCTGGAGGTCGATCCTCTCCGGGATGAACGGGGAGCCCCAGTCGCGGCCGTAGGAGAACGACCAGTCGAGGGTGGCGATGAGCCCGGCGGCGCCGGCCCGCCTCGCGCGCTCGACCTTGGCGGCCATGGTGTCGCGGTCGCCGACCCAGTACAGCTGGAAGAAGGTCTTGGGATTGGCGGCGATGACCTCCTCCATCGGCTTGCTGGCCATCGAGGACAGGCCCATCGCCACGTTCCGGGCGGCGGCGGCCCGGGCGACGGCGACCTCGCCGTCGGGGTGCACCGCCTGCACGCCAGTGGGGCTGATCAGCACCGGCATCGACACGTCCTGGCCCATGACCGTGGTGGCCAGGTCGCGCTTGTTGGACAGGCCGGCGGTGTGCGGGGCGAAGCCCAGCTCGTCGAAGGCGCGCAGGTTGTCGTCGACGGTCAGGCCCTTCTCCGAGCCGGCCACCAGCGCGCCGTACACGCCCTTGGGCAGCCGCCGCCTCGCCCGCCGCTGGGCCTCGGCCACGGTCTCGAACCAAGGGTTGGCCATCTCGTCTCCGTCCGGTCGGTCCCCGGGACCGACCCCCGGTGGCACTCAGTGCCACCCTAGCGGCGCAGATGTAGCGCGGGCCACACCCCGGGACCGTCGCGCCCCCGGGACGGAGCAGCCCCGCGGCCGAGGGGCCACGGGGCTGTCGTCGGGGGTGCGCCGGCGGGCGGCGCGGGTGTCGCGGTCAGAAGCGGGCGGCCGCGGCGGTGATCTCGTGCGCCGACTCGAGCGTCGGGGCGGCGGCGAGGGCGCGCTGCAGCTCGCGCTCGTCGCGACGGCGGGCGCGGGTGCTGCGGGCGGAGGCCAGGGCGGTGCGCAGGCGGGTCATCTCGGTTCCTCCTCGGGGCGGGTGCCGCCGGTCGATCCACGGCGGCGGCCACCTCCGGTCGTCACCGGCGGGCCCGTGCAGGTGCGGCGGCTCACTGTGACCACCGTCTCGACCTGCTGGGTCTGCATCTCCAACCATCCTCTCCGGCGCACGGTTCGTCAAGCGAACCCAGCGTGACCTACGCTGCACCCGTGACCGCCGACACACCTCCCGACGGGTACGACCGGGCGCGCTGCTCGGTCGCCGGCACCCTCGCCGTGGTCGGCGAGAAGTGGAGCCTGCTGGTGCTGCGCGAGGCGTTCCTCGGCGTGCGCCGGTTCGCCGACCTGCAGCGCGCGCTCGGGGCGCCCAAGGCGGTGCTCACCGACCGGCTCAACTCGCTGGTCGCCCAGGACCTGCTCACCCGCGTCCCTTACCAGGAGGAGGGCGCGCGGCAGCGGCACGAGTACCGGCTCACCGAGCGCGGCCGCGACCTCTACCCGGCGCTGGTGGCGCTGATGCAGTGGGGCGACCGGTGGCTCGCGGAGGACGGCGTCCCGCCGCTGGCGCTCACCCACCGGGACTGCGGCGCGCCGGTGGCGCTCGGGCTGCGCTGCGCCGCGGGTCACGAGGTCGGCGGCCCGCGCGAGGTGACCGCCACCCCGGTGCGCCGGGAACGGGCCGGTGAGACGGCCGACACACCCGCGGGCTAGCGTCGGCGGCGCCTGCGCTGCCGCTGCGACCCGGGAGGCCTCCCTGCCCACCATCGTCATCCCCGGTGCCGCGAGCGCCCCGGAGCTGTCCGCCCACCTCGCCGTGCCGCCGGTGGGGGAGGGGCCGTGGCCCGGCGTCGTGGTCGTGCACGAGGTCTTCGGGCTCACCGACGACGTCCGCCAGCAGGCCGACCGGCTGGCCGCCGCCGGCTACCTCGCCGTCGCGCCCGACCTGTTCACCGCCGGCGGCGCGGTGCGCTGCCTGCGCTCGACGTTCCGGTCGCTGGGCCGCGGCGAGGGCCCGGCCTTCGGCGACCTCGAGGCGGCCCGCCGGTTCCTCGCCGACCGCGACGACTGCACCGGCCGGATCGGCGTCCTCGGGTTCTGCATGGGCGGGCAGTTCGCGCTGCTCGGCGCCACCCGCGGCTTCGACGTCGCCGCGCCCAACTACGGCCCGCTGCCGAAGGACGCCGAGAGCGTGCTCAAGGGCGCCTGCCCGGTGGTGGCCAGCTTCGGCGGCCGCGACCGGGCGCTGCGCGGCGCCGCAGGCCGGCTGGAGCGGGTGCTCACCGACCTCGGCGTCGAGCACGACGTGGAGGAGTACCCGGACGCCGGGCACTCGTTCCTCAACCGGCACAACGCCGGGCCGTTCACGGCGCTGGAGAAGGTGCTCGGCGTCGGCTACCACGGCCCCTCGGCCGAGGACGCCTGGGCGCGCATCCTGCGCTTCCTCGACCGGCACCTGCGGGCCCAGGCGTGAGCGAGGGAGTGAGCGGCCCGCTGACCGGCCTGCGGGTCGTCGAGCTCGGCGGGATCGGGCCCGGCCCGCACGCCGCGATGGTGCTGGCCGATCTCGGCGCCGACGTCGTGCGGGTGGAGCGGCCCTCCGGCGGCCTGTCGCTGGGCGGGGCCGCCCGCGACGTGGTCATGCGCGGCCGGCGCTCGCTCGGCGTCGACGTCAAGGCGCCCGAGGGGCGCGACCTCGTGCTCGGCCTGGCCGGGCGCGCCGACGTGTTCCTCGACGTCTTCCGCCCCGGCGTCGCCGAGCGGCTGGGTCTCGGCCCGGACGCGTGCCTCGAGCGCAACCCCGGGCTGGTCTACGCGCGGATGACCGGCTGGGGCCAGGACGGGCCGTGGGCCGACCGGGTCGGCCACGACGTCAACTACCTCGGGCTGACCGGCACGCTCGCCGCGCTCGGCCGGCCCGGGCAGGTGCCGCGGCCGCCGTTGAACCTGGTCGCCGACTACGGCGGCGGCTCCATGCTGGTGCTGGTCGGCATCCTCGCCGCGCTGCACGAGCGGTCCCGCTCGGGCCGCGGCCAGGTGGTCGACGCCGCCATGGTCGACGGCGTCGCGCTGATCTCCCAGATGCTGTGGTCGATGCGCGGCACGGGGCTGTGGTCGGACCGGCCGGGCACCAACGTCCTCGACGGCGGCGCGCCCTACTACGACGTCTACGCCTGCGCCGACGGGCGGTTCGTCGCCGTCGGCGCGCTGGAGCCGCAGTTCTACGCGGCGCTCCTGGAGGGGCTCGGGCTGGCCGGCGACGACCTGCCCGCGCAGACCGACCCGCGCGGCTGGCCGCGGCTGCGCGAGCTGTTCACCGCCGCGTTCGCCGCGCACCCGCGGGAGCACTGGGAGCGCGTCTTCGACGGCACCGACGCCTGCGTCACCCCGGTGCTCACGACGGAGGAGGCGGCCGCGCACCCCCACCTGGCCGCCCGCGGCACGCTCGTCGAGGTCGACGGCGTGCGGCAGGCCGCCCCCGCGCCGCGCTTCTCGCGCACCCCGGCCGGCCCCGCCGCGCCGGTGAGCCCCGGCCCGGCCGACGCCGCCGCCGTCCTGGAGGAGTGGTCGCGCCCCCGATGACGGGAGCGCACGAGCCGCGGTGCGCCGCGGAGGAGGAGGGACCGTGACCGAGCCCGTGCTGGTGGAGCGCCGCGGCGCCGTCCAGGTCATCACGATCAACCGGCCGGAGGCGAAGAACGCGCTCGACGGCGCGGTGGCCCGCGGCGTCGCCGCGGCCGTCGACGAGCTGGACGCGTCCGACGAGCTGCGCGCCGGCGTGCTCACCGGCGCCGGCGGCACGTTCTCCGCCGGCATGGACCTCAAGGCGTTCCTGCGCGGCGAGCGGCCGGCGATCGAGGGGCGCGGGCTGTGCGGGATCACCCAGACGCCGCCGCGCAAGCCGCTGGTCGCGGCCGTCGAGGGGTGGGCGCTGGCCGGCGGGTTCGAGCTGGTGCTGGCCTGCGACCTCGTCGTCGCCGGGTCCTCGGCGCGCTTCGGCGTGCCCGAGGTGACCCGCTCGCTGGTGGCCGCCGCCGGCGCCGCGCTGTTCCTGCCGCGGCGCATCCCGCAGGCGGTGGCGATGGAGATGCTGCTGACCGGGCAGCCGATCGACGCCGAGCGGGCGGCCGCGGTCGGGCTGGTCAACCAGGTGGTCGCCGAGGGCGGGGCGCTCGAGGCCGCGGTCGAGCTGGCCGGGGTCATCGCCGCCAACGGCCCGCTCGCGGTCGCCGCCACGAAGGAGATCGCCCGCGGCACCGCGGACTGGACCGCCGAGGAGGGCTGGGGAAGGCAGCAGGAGCTGATCGAGCCGGTGTTCGCCTCCGAGGACGCCCGGGAGGGCGCGACCGCGTTCGCCGAGCGCCGCGCGCCGGTCTGGCGCGGCCGCTAGCCCACCGGGCCGGTCGAGGTCCGCACGACCAGGTCGGCGGGCAGGGTGCGCGGCGGCGGGGCGGGCCGGCCGGCGAGCAGGTCCAGCAGGGCCTGCCCGGCCGCCCGCCCCTTCTCCCGGGTCGGCTGGCGCACGGTGGTCAGGCCCAGCCCGGCCGCCGTCGTCGCGTCGTCGAAGCCGGCCACGGACAGGTCCTCCGGCACGCGCAGCCCGCGCCGGGCCGCCGCGCGCAGGGCGCCCTCGGCCAGCCGGTCGCTCAGGCACAGCAGCGCCGTCGGCCGGGGGTCGGCGGCGAGGACGGCGTCGGCGCCGGCCTCCCCGACGGCGGGCGTGCTGTCCCCGCCGTGGAACACCGGGACGGCGGCCCAGTCCAGCCCGGCCCGCTCCGCGGCGTCGCGGTAGCCGGCCAGCCGGTCGCGGGTGACGGCGTAGGTGGCCGCCTCCTGGGTGGCGACGTCGACCAGCCCGGAGGTGATCGGGTCGCCGTGCATGCCGAAGGAGACGACGGCGAGCCGCCGGTGCCCGAGGTCGAGCAGGTGCCCGGCGACGGCGGCCGCTGCGGCGCGGTCGTCTACGCCCACCCACGGCGTCGCGGGGGCCCCCAGGACGGCCAGCCGGTCCGGGCGGGGCTGGTCGACGACGGCCAGCGGCAGGCCGCGGGCGACCGCCGCCGCGAGCAGCGGGTCCTCGTCGCCGACCGAGGAGACGACCAGCCCGTCGACGACGGCGTCGGTGACCGCGGCCAGGCGCCGGGCGGGGTCGGTCGAGCCGGGGACCAGCAGCAGTCCCGACCCGGCGGGCTCGGCGACCTCGGTGACCCCCGCCAGCAGCGCGACCGCCACCGGGTCGGCGAAGGCGTAGGACAGCCCGTTGTCGTAGGCGACGCCGATGGCGCCCACCCGGCCGCGGCGCAGGCCCGCGGCCAGCGGGTTGGGCCCGGGGTAGCCGAGCCGGCGGGCGGCGGCGAGCACGCGCTCGCGCAGCGCCGGGGAGAGCTGGTCGGGCCGGGAGAAGGCGTTGGACACCGTCTTCGCCGAGACGCCGACCTCGGCGGCCACGTCCCGCAGGGTCACCGGGCGGGCGCGGTCGGCGGGCACGCGGCCATTCTGCGGGGGCACGCGGGGCTCACCGCCCGCCGCCCGCCGCCCGCCGTCCGGGGGTCAGCCCGGCGTCTCGGAGCGGCCGGACGGGGCGGGCGGGCGGTCGAAGTCGCCCTGCAGCCCGCTGAGCTGCAGGATGCGCTCCACGATCGGCGACGCGGCGCGCAGCACCGGGCGCCGGCCGACGGCGTGGGACGCCTCGACGCACCGGGCCAGGACGCTGACGGCGGTCGAGCTGATGAAGGACACCCCGGCGGCGTCGATGGCGTCGACGAGCAGCGGGGTCCGCCCCTGGCGCTCCTTGAACCGCGTGGCGACCGCGGTGTCCACCTCGCCGCGCAGGCACAGCACCCGGTCGTCGCCCTCCTCCCGGACGGTGATCGATCCAGGAGACGGCCGGACGTCCTCGGGGTGGACAGTCATCTCGGCCTCCTCGCCCGCGGACGCGTCGAGAGGAAGGGTGCCGCGGGTCCGCCGGCTCGGCCCGACCCGCGCAGACGACGGTACGCGTCGGGCGTGGCGGCAGGCGGCATCCGCGGGCCGGGGTCCTAGTTGATGCAGCCGGTGTCGGCCGCCGTCCGGGGCTCCTCGGTGGGCGCGGCGGTGTCGCCGGTGTCCGCGGGCGGGGTGGTGGCCTGGCCGATGCCGGTGAAGTCCGCGCCCAGGATCAGCTGGACGGTGCCGGACGCGGCGTCGTCGGCGACCTCGGTGACCGCTCCGGGAACCTGCGCGGCGAGCGTGGCGGCCAGCGCCTCGTCGCCGGCGGCGTGCCGGATCGTCGTCGTCCCGTAGTCGGTGCTGTCGGCGTTGCCGGTGCTGACCACCGGGAAGCCCGCGGCCTCCAGGTCGGCCGTGGCCTCCGCGGCGATCCCCGGGACGCCGGAGCCGTTGTAGACCGCGACCGGGACCTCCGACGGGTCGACCGTCGCCGGCGGCGCCGGGGCCTCCGGTGCGGGCGCCTCGGGCTCGGCGGACAGGCCCGCGAAGAACGCGCGCAGCGTGCCCTCGTCCGCCAGCTCCACGATCGAGGAGCCGGCCTCGTTCTCCGCGTTCGGGTCGGCGATGGGGATGGTCTGGAACCGGATGTCCCCGGCCGTCACCGACTGCATCTGCTGCGCGAGGTCGAGCAGGTCGAGGTCCTCGTCGATGGTCAGCGACTCCGACGCCGCCCGGATCAGCTCCCGCTGCTTGCCGAGGTCCAGCAGCACGTCCTGGGAGAGGATCTTGCGGAGCACCCCACCGATGAAGACCTGCTGGCGGACGATCCGGTCCAGGTCGCCGCGGGGGAGGGCGGGGGTGCCGTCCGGCCGGACGCCGTGCCGCTGGCGGACGAACCTCAGCGCGTCGGCGCCGGAGATCGTCTGCTTCCCCGCGGGGAACACCGCGCCGGAGTACCGCGAGTCGTCGACGGCGTGGCAGAGGTTGACCTCGACGCCGCCGACGACGCTGGTGAGCTCGAAGAAGCCGAGCAGGTCGACCTCGGCGTAGTGGTCGATCCGCAGCCCCGACAGCTGGTTGATCGTCCGGATCAGCAGCTGGGCACCGGCAGCCTGCTTCTCGCTCTCGGGCGCGGCGGCGTCGACCTCGGCGGCGCCGTAGGCGTAGGCGGCGTTGAGCTTGTCCGTCCCGTGCCCGGGGATCTCCACCCAGGAGTCCCGCGGGAAGGAGACGAACGACGCTCCCGACCCGTCGGCCGGGACGTGCACCAGGATCATCGTGTCGGTGTTCGTGCCGGAGTCGACCCCGGCGTTGAGCTCGGCGAGCTGCTCGGGGGTGAGGTCGGCCCGGCTGTCGTTGCCGACCAGCAGCAGGTTCATCGCCTCGGGCATGCCGCCGGACTCGGCGTTGCCGTCGGCCGGGATGGCGTCGGTGCGGTTGACCGTCGAGTCGGCCAGCCGCCCCAGGTACCAGCCCCACCCGCTCCCGGCCAGCACGACGACCGACACGACGGCGGCGACGACGCGGGCCGCGACGGCGCCCCCGGAGGAGCGGCGGCGCGGCGCCGGGTTCCCGCGGCCGCCGGCCCGGGCGGCACCGGGGGAGCGGTCGCGGGACGGGCGACCGGCGCGCGGGTCGAGCCGTGGGGGGATCGGCCGGCCCGGGGGCCCGCCGTGCTCGGGACGGTCTCGGCTCACGCGGCGCAGGTTAGGGGCGTGCGGCGGTCCTGTGGGGCCCGCGACACGGGGCGACCCCGCTTCGCCCGGGACGGATCGGTGCTGACGCGTGCTTCATCGATGAAGAAGCGGGTATCCGCCCCGGCATGGCAGGTCCGGCAGTGGTCCCGACCCTGTGCGCGGTGCAGTTCGTCGACGTCCTCGGCACCACGCTGGTGGTCGCGGCGCTGCCCACGATGCTGGCCGACCTCGGCGCGCCGCCGTCGGCGGCCGCGCCGGTGGTGACCGTCTACGCCGTCCTGTTCGGGGCGCTGCTCATGCCGGCCGCGCGCCTGGGCGACCGGTTCGGCCACGCGCGCGTCCTGGGGACCGGGCTGGCCGGCTTCGGCGCGGCGTCGCTGCTGGCCGCGGTCGCTCCGTCGGCCGGCGTGCTGGTGGTGGCGCGCGGCGCCCTCGGGGCCGCGGCCGCGCTGTCCGTGCCGACCGCGCTGCGCCTGCTGACCGCCGCCGCGGTGGAGGGGAGCGCGCGGCGGCGGGCGCTGGCCGCCTGGAGCGCGACCGGCGCGGCCGCCGGCGCGAGCGGGCTGGTGCTCGGCGGCGTGCTCACCGACCTGGCCGGCTGGCGGGTGCTGTTCTGGGTGCAGGCGCCGCTGGCCGTCCTGCTCCTGGCGGCGGTGCGCCGAACGGCGCCGCCGACCCCGCGGCGGACCGGGGGAGCGCTCGACCTGGCCGGCGCCGCGGTGCTCACGGCCGCGGTGGCGGCCGTGGTGGCCGGCGCGTCGCTGCTCGAGGGGGACGCGCACCGGACCGCCGGCGTCGCGCTCCTGCTCGCCGGGCTCGCCGCCGCCGCGGGCCTGCCGGCGGTCGAGCGGCGCTCGCCGGACCCCCTCCTGCCGCGGCCCGCAGTCGGGCACCCCCGCCTGCGCCGCGGTGTGCTCGCCTCGGCGGCCAACACCGCGACCACCAGCTCGGCGGTCACCGTCGCGACGCTGCACCTGCAGGACGCCGGCGGCCTCGGCGCGACCGCCGCGGGGCTGGCGCTGGTGCCGTTCAGCCTGTGCGTCGTCGCCGGGGCGGGCCTGGCCGCGCGGGTGCTGCGGCGGAGCTCGGCGCGGGTCACCGCCGCGGCCGGGCTGGCCGTCATCGCCGTCGGCGACGCGGCGCTGCTCGGCGCGGACCTGGGCACGGGGGTGGTGTCGGCCGCGGTCGCCGTCGCGGGGCTGGGCATCGGGCTGTCCTCGGTCGCCGCGACGTCGCTGGGGACCGACGTCGGCCCGGAGCTGCAGGGGACGGCGGCCGGCGCGGTGAACACCGCCGCGCAGCTCGGCACCGCCCTCGGGGTGGCCGCCGTGCTGCTCGTCGTCCGGGCCACCGAGGGGACGGGCCTGCCGCTGGCCGGCAGCGGCCTCGGCTGGGCCACCGCGGCGCTGCTCGCGGCCCTCGCGGCGGGACTCCTGACCCGCCGCCCGGCCCGGACCGCGGAGCCGGCCAGGAGTGCGGGTTAGTGTGCCGGGCACCACACCAGGTCGGAGGGAGCAGACATGCGTGACGCGGTGATCGTCGAGGCGGTGCGCACGCCCGTGGGCAAGCGCAACGGCGGGCTGTCCGGGGTGCACCCGGTCGACCTGTCCGCGCACGTCCTCACGTCGCTGGCCGAGCGGGCCGGCATCGACCCCGCCGAGATCGAGGACGTCATCTGGGGCTGCGTCTCCCAGGTCGGCGAGCAGACCTTCGACATCGCCCGGACGGCGGCGCTGGCCGCGGGCTGGCCGGAGACGGTCACCGGCGTGACCGTCGACCGGCAGTGCGGGTCCTCGCAGCAGTCGGTGCACTTCGCGGCCGCGGGCCTGGTCTCGGGCCAGTACGACGTCGTCGTGGCCGGCGGCGTGGAGTCGATGTCGCGGGTGCCGATGGGCAGCGCGCGGCAGGACGCCAACCCGTTCGGGACGCGGTTCTTCGAGCGCTACGGCGGCGCGAAGATCAACCAGGGCCTGGGGGCGGAGACGATCGCCGAGCGGTGGGGCCTGTCGCGCCAGCGCTGTGACGAGTTCTCCGTCGCCTCCCACGAGAAGGCCGCCGCCGCCCGCGCCGAGGGCCGCTTCGACGCCCAGATCGCGCCGGTGACCACGCCCGACGGCACCGTCGTCAGCCAGGACGAGGGCATCCGCGAGTCGTCGGTGGAGAAGCTCGGCAGCCTGAAGACGGCGTTCACGGAGGACGGCGTCATCACCGCCGGCAACTCCTCGCAGATCTCCGACGGCTCGGCGGCGCTGCTCATGACGACGTCGGAGAAGGCCGCCGAGCTCGGCCTGCGCCCGATCGCCCGCGTGCACACCGCGGTGCTGGCCGGCGCCGACCCGGTGGTCATGCTCACCGCGCCGATCCCGGCCACGCAGAAGGCGCTGGCGAAGTCGGGGCTGTCGATCGACGAGATCGGGGTCTTCGAGGTCAACGAGGCCTTCGCGCCGGTGCCGCTGGCGTGGCTCGCGGACCTCGGCGCCGACGAGAAGTCGCTCAACCCCAACGGCGGCGCCATCGCCCTCGGCCACCCGCTCGGCGGCTCGGGCGCGCGGATCATGACGACGCTCGTGCACCACATGCGGGACAACGGCATCCGCTACGGCCTGCAGACGATGTGCGAGGGCGGCGGCCAGGCCAACGCCACCATCCTCGAGCTGCTGTAGAGACGCCCCGCCCCGCGGACCCGGGGTCGCCTCCGACGGCGGCCCCGGGTCCGTTTACGTTCCGGAGCGTGACAGCGACCGCGGGAGACCCGACCCTGCTCGACGTCCTGACGCTCGAGGAGGTCGACCGGGACCTCTACCGCAGCACGCTGGTGTTCACCGACCCGTTCCCGCTCTACGGCGGGCAGGTCGCGGCGCAGGCGCTGCTCGCCGCCGGCCGCACGGTGGCGCCCGACCGGCTGCCGCACTCGCTGCACGGCTACTTCCTCCGCAGCGGCGACGCCGCCCGGCCGACCGTGTTCCGCGTCGACCGCGACCGCGACGGCGGGTCGTTCTCCGCGCGCCGGGTGGTCGCGGTGCAGGGCGGCGAGGTGGTGCTGTCGATGTCGGCGTCGTTCCAGGCGCCCACCGCCGGGCCCGACGTCCAGGTGGCCGCGGCGCCGGCGGCCGAGGACCCCACGGAGTGCGAGCCGTTCGCGCTGCCCCGGCTGTTCACCATGGACGGCCGCCGTCCCTCCCAGCCGCACCCGGCCGCCTCCTGGCCGACCCGGTTCTGGTCGCGGTCCACCGTCGCGCTGGCCGACGACCCGCTGGTGCACGCCTGCGCGCTCACCTACCTGTCCGACATCGGCACCGGGCTGTCGGCGCTGCCCGAGGACGAGGCGGCGCCCGGCCCGACGCTGGACCACGCGGTGTGGTTCCACCGGACGGCCCGGCTCGACGACTGGGTGCTCATGGACCTGGTCCCGCACACGGTCTCCGGCGGGCGCGGCTGGTACACCGGCTCGGTGACCACCCGCGACGGCGTCCTCGCCGCGAGCCTGACCCAGGAGACGCTGTTCCGGCCGGGCCGCAACCCGTTCCGCCCGGGTCGCTGACGCCGTCCGCGGGCCGTTCCCGGAGCCCGGCGGTGGCAGCGTCGGCAGGATCGGCGAGGATGGTGTGTCAGCGAGGGGGAAGGACGGACACGTGGCGAAGCACCGGGCAGCAGAGAGCGACCCCACCGACTTCGACGCGGCGACGGCCGCGCTGGCCGATGTCACGGGCGACTACACCATCGACGTGGCGCACACCCGGATCGGGATCCGGGCGCGTCATGCGATGGTGACGACCGTCCGCGGGTCGTTCGCCGACTTCGCGGGCGAGGCGCACCTCGACACGCAGAAGCCCGGGGCCAGCAGCGTGTCGATCCGGATCAGGACGGCCAGCATCGACACCGGCCAGGCCGACCGGGACGCGCACCTGCGCTCGCCGGACTTCCTCGACGTCGAGCGGTTCCCGGAGATGGTGTTCACCTCGACCGACGTCGAGCAGGTCGACGACGACGCCTACCAGGTGACCGGCGACCTCACCATCCGCGACGTCACCCGGCCGGTCACCATCGAGTTCGCGATGACCGGCTCGGCGAAGGACCCGTTCGGCAACACCCGGGTCGGCTTCGAGGGCGCGCTGGCGATCAAGCGCAGCGAGTGGGGTCTGACCTGGAACACGGCGCTGGAGACGGGCGGGTGGCTCGTCAGCGACCGCATCCAGGTCGAGTTCGACGTCTCGGTGATCCGCACCGCCTGACCGGCCGTCGATCCGGCGACCTGTCGCCACGTCGCCGGATCGGCACGGAGGCATGTCGCCGCGTCGAGGTGTCGACACGGGATCGTGGTCCCGGTCGGAGCGGCACACCGCGGCGGCCCGTTCCGCCCCTCGGACGGGCCGCCCGGGTCCACGGCTCAGCCGGGGCGGACGACGTCGTACCGCACGACGGCGAACTCGCCGTTCTGCGCGACCTCCCGGGTGACCAGCTCGACGTGCGCCGGCAGCAGCGGCATCCCGGCGCCCAGGGTGACCGGCGCGATCGAGACGACGACCTCGTCCAGCAGCCCAGCGCCGGCGAACTGCGCGGCCACCGGGCCGCCGCCGACCACCCACACGTCGAGGTCGCCGGCCGCGGCGGTCATCTCCGCGTGCAGCGCGCGCAGCTCGTCAGGGGTGTCCGCGGCGGTGAAGCGGATGTCCGCGCCCTCGTACGGCGTCAGCCGCCGGTGGGTGAGCACCCACGCGGGCTGGTCGTAGCTCCACGCGTCCGGGCCGCCGTGCTCGCGCACCCACTCGTACGTGGAGGCGCCCATGACCAGCGAGCCGACGGTCTTCTCGAACGCCTTGTAGCCCATCGCCCCCTCGTGGTCGGCCTCCCGGGTGAGCAGCCAGTCCAGCGAGTGGCCGGGGCCGGCGATGAAGCCGTCGAGGGTCGTGGCGGTGTAGTAGACGGTGCGGGTCATCGGTCCCTCCGGGAGAGCCACTCGATGGGGTCGCCGGCGTCGACCGCGACGCCGGCGTCGCGCAGCCAGTGCCGCGCGAGCAGCCGGCGGTGCGCGGAGAAGGTGAGGACGTGCGCGACGACGCTGCCGAGGACGAAGCTCTCCGGCGGCTCGCACAGCGCGTCGACCAGCCGGTCGCCCCAGGCGCCGCGGCGGGCGATCTCGCGGACGGCGGCCAGCCAGCGCGGCGCGACGGCGTCGTGCCGGTCGATGAGCGCGGCCGGGTCGCCGGCGCCGCGCACGGGGTGCTCCCCGCCCTCGATCGAGGCCACCCAGACCTCCAGCGACCAGACCAGGGTGTCGAGGACGGCGGCGAGCGTCTCCTCGGCGCCGTCCCAGGCGAGGACCGTCAGGCCCGGCGCCCGCACCCGCCGGTACTCCTCGTCGGGCAGGCCCTTGGCCAGCTCGAGCAGGGCGCGGGTGTCCTCGACGCCGTGGTGGACGAGCAGCGCGGTGACCTCGTCGCCGCCGCGGCGCGCGGGCTCGTCGGCCACCCACAGCGACGCCGGCGGGTGGAAGTGGATGCCGTTGGGCGCGGGCAGCCAGTGCCCGTCACGCGCGGCGCTGCCCGCGTGGGCGGAGCCCGGGCTGCGGCCGTAGGCCCGCGCGAACGCCCGGCTGAACCCCTCGACCGACTCGTAGCCCGCGGCGAAGGCGGCGTCGGTGACGCTCGTGCCCTGCCGCAGCTGCCAGGCCGCGCGCTCGAGCACCACCCGGCGGCGCAGCGCGACCGGGGACTCCCCGGCGCCGCCGGACACCTGCCGGCTGAAGTGGAACGGCGAGGCGTACGCGTCGCCGGCCATGTCGGACAGCGTGCGGTTGTCCTCGTCGAGGACGGCGTCGAGCAGTTCGCGGAGGCGGTCGCGGCCGGGCGGGGTCACGCGTCGAGTCTGGCGAGCCGGGTGGCCGCGTGGCCCGACCGTTCTTGCGCCGTGCCCGCCGGCGGACACCGACCGCGCCCACCGGCACCCGCGGGTGTCGGTGGGGCACGACCGGGTAGGGCAGCACGGCGCGGCCGGCCGGACGGCGGCTGCGCCCCCGCTGCACCACCGGAAGAGGCCCTCCCCGTGCCGCCACGCGCATCCACCGACGCCCCGCCGCAGGCCCCGGCCGGGGACGAGGGGTACCGCCCGGACCCGAAGCGGTGGACCGCGCTGTCGGTGACGCTCGTCGTCGGCTTCATGAGCCTGCTCGACGTCAGCATCGTGTCGGTCGCGCTGCCCTCGCTGCAGTCCGACCTCGGGGCGACGCCCGCGACCGTGCAGTGGGTGGTGTCCGGGTACGCGCTGACCTTCGGGCTGATGCTGGTCCCCGCCGGCCGGCTGGGCGACGCGTTCGGCCGCCGGCGGCTGTTCCTGCTCGGGCTGGCCGGGTTCGTGCTCTCCAGCGCCGCGGCCGGGGCGGCACCGTCGGTGGGCTGGCTGGTCGCCGCCCGGCTGGTGCAGGGGTTGGCGGCCGGGTGCCTCGCGCCGCAGAACTCCGCGCTCATCCAGCAGCTGTTCCGCGGCGCCGAGCGCGGGCGGGCGTTCGGCCTGTTCGGCGCCACGGTCGGCATCTCCACCGCCGTGGGCCCGATCGTGGGCGGTGCCATCCTCGGCCTGGCCGACGGGCCCGGCGGCTGGCGGTGGCTGTTCTACGTCAACGTGCCGATCGGCGTCGCCGCGTTCGCGCTCGCCCTGCGGCTGCTGCCCCGCGGCGGCGGTGGCGGGCGCGGGCGGATCGACGTCGTCGGGGTGCTGCTGCTCGGCGCCGGGGCGCTGGCCGTGCTCTTCCCGCTGGTGCAGGCCGAGTCCGGCGGGCTGGCGCGGCTGTGGTGGCTCTTCCTGGTCGGGGCGGCGCTGCTCGCGGTGTTCGTGGCGTGGGAGCGGCGGGTGGTGGCCCGCGACGGGCAGCCGGTGTTCGACCCGCGGCTGGTCACGCAGACCCGCGGCTACGGCATCGGCGCGGCGCTGGGCACCGTCTACTTCGTCGGGTTCAGCGGCATCTGGCTGGTGTTCGCGCTGTTCTTCCAGACCGGGCTGGACTACACGCCGCTGCAGTCGGGGCTGGCGGTGACGCCGTTCGCGCTCGGGTCGGCGTC
Organism: Geodermatophilus sp. SYSU D00879; assembly: GCF_054050375.1. Taxonomy (NCBI): domain Bacteria; kingdom Bacillati; phylum Actinomycetota; class Actinomycetes; order Geodermatophilales; family Geodermatophilaceae; genus Geodermatophilus; species Geodermatophilus sp. SYSU D00879. The sequence goes on along the minus strand of NZ_JBJGZF010000008.1, from coordinate 15,569 downwards.
GGCGGCGGTCGTGGCTGGGCGGCTGGTGGAGCGGCACGGCCGGCGGCTGACGGTGTTCGGGCTGTCGGGCGTCATGGTCGGCCTGGCGGCGGCCGCGGTGGTCCTGCTGCTGGTCCCGCCGTCGGCGGCCGGGTGGGCGATCGCGCCGGCGCTGCTGGTGGGCGGCATCGGCGGCGGGTTCGTCATCTCGCCCAACATCACGATGACCCTGCGCGACGTGCCGGTGTCCATGGCCGGATCGGCCGGCGGGGGGCTGCAGACGGCCCAGCGCTTCGGCGCCGCCGTCGGCACCGCGGCGCTGCCCGGGCTCTTCTACCTCGTGCTGTCGGCGTCCGGGGACCACCCGACGGCGGCGGCGGCCGGGCTGGCCGTGTCCGTGCTCGGCGCCGGCGCCGCGCTGGTGCTGGCCGTGGTCGACCTGCGCCGCAGCCGCGCGGAGGAGGCCGAGCGGCACGGCCCCGACGGCGTGCACAGCCACGGCCACGCCGCGCACCACTGACCCCGAGGAGGACCCGCATGGCCGGACCGACGGTGGCGGTGCTCGGCACCGGGACGATGGGCGCGGGGATGGTCACCTCGCTGCGGCGTGCGGGGCTGCCCGTGCGGACGTGGAACCGGGACCCCGCCAAGGCGCGGGCGCTCACCGGCACGGGCGCGGAGGCGTTCGGCTCCCCGGCGGAGGCGGCCGACGGCGCCGACGTCGTCCTGACCGTGCTGCTCGACGCCGACGCGGTGCTCGACGTCGTCCGGCAGGCCGCCCCCGCCCCCGGGACGACGTGGCTGCAGTGCTCCACCGTCGGTGTCGAGGGCGCCGACCGCACCGTCGAGGCGGCGCGCGAGCTGGGCCTCGTGCTCGTCGACTGCCCGGTGCTCGGCACGAGGGAGCCGGCCGCGAAGGGCGCGCTGACCCTGCTGGCCAGCGGCCCGGAGGAGGCCCGCGAGCGGCTGGCGCCGGTGTTCGACGCGCTCGGCTCGAAGACCCTGTGGCTCGGCGAGGCCGGCGCCGGCAGCCGGCTCAAGCTCGCCTGCAACTCGTGGCTGTTCATGCTCACCGCCGGCACCGCGCAGGCGATCGCGCTGGCCCGCGCCCTCGGCCAGGACCCGCAGCGCTTCCTCGACGCGATCGAGGGCGGGCCGGTCGACTCCGCCTACGCCCACCTCAAGGGCGGGCTGATGCTGGCCGGCGACTACCCGCCGAGCTTCGGCCTGACCGGCGCGGCCAAGGACGCCCGGCTCATCCGCGCGGCGCTGCGGGCCGGCGGGGTCCCCGACCGGCTCACCGCCGCGGTGCTCGAGACGATGGAGGCCGCCGCCGGCCGGCTCGACGACCCGGGCGCGGTGGACATGGCCGCGGTCATCGAGGGCCTCACCCCGGCCGACCGCGGCTGAGCCGGGCCACCCGGCGGGCCGCGCGCAGCGGCTCCGGCGTGCGGACACCGGCCGTCGTCGCCAGGACGACGGCGGCCGCGGTCGCCGGGCCGGTGCGCCAGCCGGCGGAGGCCACCACCGGGCGTGCGCCGGGCACCACGCGCACCGCCCGCGCCACCTCCTCGCCGCCGAGCAGCAGCGGCGCGGTGTCCCCGCGCGCCGGCCCGGGCGGGTCGCCGCGTGCGGCCAGCGGCCGGTCGGTGACGCCGACGCTCGGGAGGTCCAGCACGGCGCCGAGGTGCAGCGCGAGCCCGGCCCGCCGCGGGTGGTCCCGTCCCGCCGCCGCGACCAGCAGGAGGTCCGGACGGCGGGGCAGCGCGGCCACCGCGGCGGCCAGCAGCGGCCCCTCCCGCAGCGCGAGCAGCGCCGGCGCGTAGGGGCCCGCCGCCGGGCCCCGCGCGACGGCGGCCGCGTCCCCCAGCACCGCGGCCGCGACCAGCCCTCCGGCGTCCTCGACCGCGGCCACCGCGCCGGCGAGCGGCCCGGCGGGCGGGGTCCACGGCGGCGGGCGCAGCGCGGCCAGCCGGTCCTGCTCGGCGGCCAGCGCCGCGGCGTCGCCCGGCCAGCCCGCCGCGGCTACCGCTTCGAGCTCTCGGCCAGCCGGCGCAGCCCGGCGTCGGCGTCCCGGCCGCCGGGGCCGGCGCTGGTGGCGTCGTCGGGCAGCTCGGTCCCGCCGTGCTCGTCGAGCATGCGGGCCTCGTCGAAGGGCGCCGCACCGGACAGCGCCGCCTCGAGCCGCTCGCGGTCCAGCTGCCGGGTCCAGGTGGCCACCAGCACGGTGGCGACCGCGTTGCCGGCGAAGTTGGTCAGCGCGCGGGCCTCGGACATGAACCGGTCGATGCCGACGATCAGCCCCACGCCGTCGAGCAGCTCGGGCCGGTGCGCCGACAGGCCGCCGGCGAGGGTCGCGAGCCCCGCGCCGGTGACCCCGGCGGCGCCCTTCGACGCGATGACCATGAAGGCCAGCAGGCCGATCTGCTCGCCGATCGACAGCGGGTCGCCGAGCGCCTCGGCGATGAACAGCGAGGCCATCGTGAGGTAGATGGCGGTGCCGTCGAGGTTGAACGAGTAGCCGGTCGGCACGACGATGCCGGCCACCGGCTGGCTGACCCCGGCGTGCTCCATCTTGGCGATCAGCCGCGGCAGCGCCGTCTCCGACGACGACGTCGACAGGATGAGCAGGAACTCCCGGCCCAGGTACCTGAGCAGCCGGAACACGTTGAGCCTCGCCACCAGCCGCAGGAGCAGCCCGAGGACGACGAAGACGAACACCGCACAGGTGGCGTAGAAGCCCAGCATGATCACGGCGAGGCTCTTCAGGGCGTCCACGCCGGTCTCGCCGACCACCGCCGCGATCGCGCCGAACGCGCCGACCGGGGCCAGCCACATGACCATCGCCAGGATCCGGAAGACCAGCTTCTGCAGGTGCCCGATGCCGCGCAGCAGCGGCTCCCCGGACGCGCCCATCGCCTGGATGGCGAACCCGACGAGCAGCGCGACCAGCAGCGCCTGCAGCACCGACCCGTCGGTGAGCGCGGAGACCAGCGTCGTCGGGATCAGGCCGAGCAGGAAGTCGACCGTGCCGCCGCTCTCCTCGGCGGTCTCGGCGAGCGCCGAACCGCGGCCCCGCAGCTCCTCGGACAGCGCCAGCCCGTCGCCGGGGTGCAGCAGGTTGCCGACGACCAGCCCGATCGCCAGCGCGACCGTGGACATCAGCAGGAAGTAGCCCAGCGCCAGGCCACCGATCCGGCCCACCGCGGCGGCCTTCCGGATCGCGCCGATGCCCAGCACGATCGTGCAGAAGATGACCGGCGCGATGAGCATCTTGATCAGCCCGACGAACGCCGTCCCCAGCCACTCCAGCGAGGTGGCGAAGCCGGGGAACACCAGCCCGACGACGATCCCGAGGACCACCGCCGCGATCACCGCGATGTACAGCCAGTGCGTGCGGTCACGCCGCTGTCGAGGGGTCGGGCGGTCGCCGTCGGACGGGGCGGCGCCCGGGTCCTTCGACAGGGAGGCCATGGCAGCTCCAGGGCGGGGAGGGGACGGCGGTCGCCCCACGGTGGGCTGCCGGGTCGGGGCCCGCAACACGGACGGCGTGCACCGGAACGGGTCGGGGTGGTCACCCACGGTGGCAGACACCCAGGACGGCCCCGCGCTCCACCCGGTCACCCGTGAGCTCGCGGAGGGCCCCAACGACGCGGCGATCAGCACGCTGCTGCCCAGCGGGCGCATCCAGACGCAGTACATCTGGGTCGGCACCGACGGGGAGCGGCTGTTCGCCAACACCGCGACCGGGCGGCGCGAGTTCGAGAACCTCCAGCGCGACGCCCGGGTGACGCTGGCCATCCGGGACGAGTCCGACCCCTACCGCTACGCCGAGGTGCGCGGCCGGGTGACCGACACGACCACCGGCCCCGTGGCGCGGGCGCAGATCGACGAGCTGTCGCAGGAGTACGACGGCCGGCCCTACCCGCCGGAGAACATCAGGACCGAGCGGTCACCGTCTGGATCGAGCCGGAGCGGCAGACGACGACGGGTTGACGCCCCGGACGGCGCTCTCCTCCTGCGCGTACCGCGCCGTGCTCCTACTGCGCGTACCGCGCGGCGAACTCGCCCGGCGTCATCCCGGTCACCCGGGCGAAGTCGCGGGTCAGGTGCGGCTGGTCGGCGTAGCCCAGGTCGGCGGCGACCCCCGCCAGCGTCGCCGTCCGGTCGCGCAGCCGGCCGGCGGCCTCCTGCAGCCGCCGCCGCTGCACCAGCCACTTGGGCGTGAGGCCCAGCCGGCGGGACACCAGCCGCTGCAGCGCGCGCTCGGACAGCCCCGTCTCGGCGCACAGCTGGTCGACGCGGGTCAGGTCCGGCCGCGACTCCACCAGCGCCACGAGCCGGTCGACCAGCGCGCCCTCCTCGTCGACCGGCGGGAACCGGCGCAGCGCGTCGTCGTAGGCGGCCCGCGCCTCCGCGTGTGCCGCGGGGGAGTGCGGGTCGGCCGCCATCGCCGCGCGCACCCGGGCGGCCAGCCGGGCGCCGTCGTCGCCGAGCACCTCGCCGACGTCGACGTGCCGGTCGGTGTACGGCGCCACCGGCCCGCCGGCCACCAGCGCGCCCGCGGCGGGGGTGAGCATGACGCCGACCGCCCAGCCGTCGCCGGCGAGCGTCGTCGTCGACAGCCCCGGCACGACGCCGTAGAAGCGGGCGTAGTCCGGCGCGACGACGAGCAGGCAGACCGGGTACTGCAGCACCCGCTGCACCGCCTCCTCGCCGGGCGGCACCGACCACACCGGGATCCAGAACCGCTGCACCAGCGCGGCCAGCGGGCCCGTGACCTCGTAGCGGTACATGACGTGCGAGGCGTCGCGCGGGTCGCGCAGGTGCGCCCGCTCGACGGCGTCCCGAGGGTGGACGGCGGTGCTGTCGGGTTCCATCAAGACGCAGGCTGCCGCACGCGGCCAGGGTCGGGCCATGGACACGACGACCGCCACCCCGATCGCCACCGACTACGCCGCCGTCCTCGAGCCGCTGCTCGCCGTCGCCGACGCCGTGCCCGCCGCCGGGTGGGACGCCGCCACGCCCTGCGAGGACTGGACCGCCCGTGACCTGGTGGCGCACGTCGTCGACACCCAGCGGGAGTTCCTCACCGGCCGCGGCGTCGACCTCGGTCCCGCGCCCGACGGCACCGCCGGCCCCGCCGCGGCGCTGCGCGGGCACGCCGCCCGGGTGCTCGCTGCCGTCGCCGACCCGGCCGTCGCCGACGCCGGGTACGACGGCTTCTTCGGCCCGACGACGGTGGGGGAGACCCTGGCGCAGTTCTACGTGTGGGACATGGTCGTCCACCGCTGGGACCTCGCCCACGCCACGGGCCAGGACGCGACGCTGACCGAGGCCGAGCTCGACCGCATCGAGTCCGGCGCCCGCAGCTGGGGCGACGCCCTGTACACGGAGGGCATCTGCCGGCAGGTGGACGCGCCGGAGGGCGCCGACCGGCCGACGCGGGTCCTGGCGCTGCTCGGCCGCCGCGCCTGACCCGCCCCTCCGCCGGGTAGCCCCGGGGCATGCACCCGGGCAGCACCGACCCCGCCGACGGGCCCCGCGAGGGCCGGCTGCGGCTGCGCGACGGCCGCACGATGGCCTACGCCGAGTGGGGCGACCCCGACGGCCGGCCCGTGCTCGGCTGCCACGGCTCGCCCAGCTCCCGGCTGGAGCGGCACGTCGAGGACCCCGCCGCCTACCGCCGCTGGGGCGTGCGGTTCGTCGTGCCCGACCGGCCCGGCTTCGGCGCCTCCGACCCGCAGCCGGGGCGGCGGGTGACCGACTGGCCGGGCGACGTCGTCCAGCTGCTCGACCACCTCGGCATCGACCGGTTCGCCGTCCTCTCGCTGTCCGGCGGCGCCGCGTACGCGCTGGCCTGCGCGCACGCCCTGCCGGACCGCGTGCACGCCGTGGGGATCCTCGGCGGCGCCCCGCCGCCGGACGTCCCGTGGCCGTGGCCGGGCTGGCTGCCGACGTCGGTCCGCGCGGCCGCGCACCGTCCGTCCCCGGCGACGGCGGCCCTGCTGCTGCCGGTGTTCGCGCCGCTGACCGTCCGCCCGCAGCTGCTGCCGCGCTACCTGCAGCTGCGGCTGAACCCGGCCGACCGGCGGGTGATCGGCCGGCCCGCGGTCCGGCGGGTGCTGGCGCGCACGTTCACCGAGGGGCTGCGCCAGGGCGCCGGGGTGCTGGCCGAGGACCGGGCGCTGCTGTTCCGGCCGTGGGGCTTCCCCGTGGGAGAGGTCCGCCAGCACGTCCACATCTGGCACGGCACCCAGGACTGGCAGGTGCCGGTCGCGCTCGGCCGGGTGCTCGCCGGGATGCTGCCGTCGGTCACCGCGCACTGGCACGCCGGCGAAGGGCACTTCCTCGTCTTCGACCACGCCCGCGACGTCTACGGTGCGCTCGCCCGCGGAGTGGGTAGCCGCCCGGCATGACCGCCCCGCACGGGAGCCGCACCGTGCCCCCCACCTTCGTCGACGCCAACCGCCTGTGGGTCGACTCCCGCCTCCGGTACGAGATCGGCCTGCGGGTCGAGGGGCGCATCCTGCGCCGCCTCGGCGCCCGCGGCGAGCGCGTCGTCGAGATCGGCACCGGCCGCCGCGGCCTGGGCGCGCGGGTCGCCGTCGAGCGGCTCGGCGCCACGCAGGTGACGGCGTTCGACCTGTACCCGGCCACCGTCGGCCGCGCCCGCATCGCCTGCGCCGACCTCGCCGACCGGGTCACCTTCCGCGTCGGGGACGCCACCGCGCTCCCGGTCGACGACGCGAGCACCGACCTCGTCGTCGACCTCCACGCGCTGCACCACATCCGGGACTGGCGGGCCGCCGTCGCCGAGGTCGCGCGGGTGCTGCGCCCGGGCGGGCAGCTGGCGCTCACCGAGATGACCGCGCGGTTCGTCGACGCGCCGTGGCTGCGCGCGGTCTCCCGCCACCCGGCCGACCGGTTCTCCACCGAGCAGCTGCTGGCCGAGCTGCGCGCGCACGGGCTGGAGGTGCCGCCGGGGCGGCTGCGGCGGGCGGCCGGCGACCGCTGGGTCCAGGCCGTCGCGACGAGGACGTGACGCCACCGGGCACGACGACGGCGGGCGTGCGCGTCCCCGCGGTCGTCCGCGAGACCCTGGCGCTGCTGCGCCGGCACGCCGGGCGGGTCTACGCCCTCTCGCTCGCGGTCACGCTGGTCAACACCGTCCCCGACGTGCTGCGCCAGCTGCTCGTGTACGACGACCCGAGCCTCGCGCACGCGCTGCTGGTCGACGTCGTCGGCTTCGCCACCGGCCTGCTCGCCCAGCTGTGGCTGACCGGCGCGCTCACCGGCCTGCCCAGCGACGGCCGGGTGCGCCTCGGCGGCGCGCTGGGGCGGGGGACGGCGACCGCGCTGCGGGCGGTGCGCACCTCGCCGGCCGCGGTGCTCGCCGGGGTGGCGCTCGGCGGCGCGGTGTCGGCGCTGCTGACCGTCCCGGCGTCGGTGGCCGCGCTCGGTGTCGACGGCGTGGTCGGCCCGCTGGACGCCCCGTCGGCGGCGGCGTTCACCGTGGCGACGGTCAGCGACGTGGTGGCCAGCTGGGCGACGCTGCCGTTCCTCGCCGTCGTGCTCGTGCTCACCGCCGGTTCGGGCGGGGCGTCCGCGGGCAAGGGCCGCCCGTGAGCAGTCACGACTGGGACGTCACCCGCAGGACCGTCGGGTCGCTGTCGATGTGGATCGGGACGGCGGCGCTGTTCGCGCCCCGGTGGATCGCCGGGGCGCTCGGGGTGCGCCCCGACGCCGCGCGGGGCGACGTCGCACTGCCGCTGCTGGTGCGCCTGGGCGCGGCCCGCAACATCGCGATGGGCGCGGCGCTGCTGGCCACCCCGGCGCCGCAGGCGCGGCGCACCACCGAGGTGACGCTGCTGCTCACCGCGCTGGACGCCGCGGCGGTGTGGACCTCCCGCGCCGAGGGCGACGTGGCGAGGCGCAGCGCCGTCCTGTCCGGGATCGTGCTGGGGTTGGCCTCCTACGGCGCCGCCCGCTGGCACCGGCGCTGACGCCGGACCCGTGCACTTCCGCGTAAGTGCACGCCTAGCGCCAGGCGAAGACCGGCTGCTCCAGGTGGGCCACGCGGGTGGGCAGCCCGCGGCACACCACCTGGCAGAACTGGTACACGACCGCGGCGGTCGGGGCGTGCACCCAGCCCCCGAGCAGCGGCAGCCGGATGACCGGGGCCTCGGACTCGGGGATGGACACCAGCACCGGCTCGACGTCGAGGTCGGCCAGCGGCACCTGGTACGCCGCGGCCACCTCGGCCTCGGCCGGGCGCAGCTCCCCGGCGTCGCCGGCCCACACGACCACCGGCGTCATGACGTAGCCGGAGCGGGTCACGTAGTCGTCGAGCAGGCCGACGACGTCGTCCTCCCCGCGGACCAGCCCGACCTCCTCCTCCAGCTCGCGCAGCGCCGCCTGCACGGGGGTCTCGCCCGGGTCGAGCCGGCCGCCGGGCAGCGCCCACTGCCCGGCGTGGGCCCGCAGCCCGGCCGCGCGGCGGGTGACCAGCAGGGCCGGCACGTCGCCGGTGCAGGTGACGCAGACGGCGACGGCGGCCTGGCGCAGGTCGGGGCGGCCGGCCGCGCGCCGCGGGAGGTCCCGCAGGCGCGCGGCCGCCGTGTCCCGGTCGGGGGTGCTCAGAGCCAGCCGCGCCGGGCGCCGAGCTGGCGGACGGCGGCGTCGAGCTGCGCGGCCACCGCGGAGACGTCGGTGTCGTGGTGGCCGAACCGCAGCCGGCCGCCCACGTCGCGGCCCTCGGTGAGCAGCCCGCCGCGCCGGTCCACCTCGAGCACGACCTCGACGCCGTGCGGGCCGGCCAGGAAGGTCACCTCGAGCTCGTTGACGCGCCCGCGCAGCGACGACGGCGGCGCGAACTCGACCTCCTGGTAGAAGGGCAGGTCGCTGCCGGCCAGCCGGCCCTTCTCGACGTCGGCGCCGCGGAAGCGGAAGCCCAGGCCGTCGAGCGCCCGGACGACGGTGCGCTGGACCGGCAGCGGCTCGACCGTCACCGCGTCGAGGTCGCCGGGGTCGACGGCGCCGGGGATGTCGACCTTGGTGCGGAGGCCGATCTTCACGCCGCGCAGCGTCCAGCCGTCGAGCGTCGTGAAGGGGCACTGCCAGGGCACCGGGAAGCTGAACGGGATCGACGCCTTCGCGCCCGCCTCGATCCGGCCGGCGCCGGCGATCGGCGCGGTGCCGAAGGTGACGTTCTCCTTCCACTCGTTGTCGCCGCTCTCGACCTCGACGGTGGCCTGCAGGGACACCCGGATCTCGTTGATCTCCTGGGCGACCTGCCCGCCGGTGAGGTGCACGGTGCCGGTGACGGTGCCGCCGGGGGTGGTCACCGGGCGGTCGAGGACGGCGTCGACGCTCGCGTTGCCGGCGCCGAGCTTCGCCATCAGGTTGCGGAAGGCCATGGTGGTGCTGCTCCGTTCGGTTGGGGACGGCGGGCACCCTGACACGACGGCCGGGACCTGACGAGGGGTTCCCGCGCGTGCCGGTCAGGTGCCGGTCTTCTGCCGCACGAGGTCCTCCACCGCCTGCGGGATGCGGTTCTCGAAGTCGTGGACGCGGGCCCAGGTGGGGGTGACGTCGATCCGCGCCATCCGGTCGTAGAGGGCGTGCACGCCCTGCTCCCACTGCGGGAACAGCTCGGCCGGGGTGACCCTGCGGGCGCCCTCGACGTACTCGGGGAACACGCCGTCGACGAGCGTGACCTGCGCGGTCCCGCGGACGAGCAGCACGTTCGGCGGCCACGCCGGCGGGCTGGTGTCGATCGTCAGCGCCACCGCCGGGTGCGCCTGCAGCGCCGCGACCTTCGCCGAGCCCGGCACGGTGCCGACGACGATCGTCGTCCCGTTCCAGAGGAACCCGACCGGGACCACCCGGGGCGTGCCGTCGCGGGCGACGTAGGCCAGGCGCGCCGGGTTCGCCGAGTCGAGCAGGCGGCGGGCGACGGGGTCGTCGAGGACCGCGCGGACGTCGTCGGGGGTCATCGGCCGGCCTCCCCGGGACGGCTGTGGGAGCGCGGCCAGCCTCCCACCCGGGCGCCGTCGCCGGGCCGGTCCGCGACGCCCCGTGCTGGACACGCCGAGATGGTTGGACGTCCTACTAAATCGGGCCTACCGTGCAGCCATGGCGTCTGCGGAGCTGCACGTGCCCGTCCACCCCGTCCGCTTCGTCACCGCGGCCAGCCTGTTCGACGGGCACGACGCGGCGATCAACGTGATGCGGCGGCTGCTGCAGAGCCAGGGCGCGGAGGTGGTGCACCTCGGTCACGACCGCGGCGTCGACGAGGTGGTGCGCGCCGCCGTCGAGGAGGATGTGCAGGGCGTCGCGATCTCCAGCTACCAGGGCGGGCACGTCGAGTACTTCAGCTACCTCAAGGAGCGGCTGGCCGACGCCGGGGCGGGGCACGTGCAGGTGTTCGGCGGCGGCGGGGGCGTCATCGTGTCCGAGGAGATCGCGCTGCTCGCCGAGCGCGGGGTGCGGGTGTTCAGCCCCGAGGACGGCGCCCGCCTGGGCCTGCCCGGGATGATCAACGAGCTCGTCCGCGCCTGCGACGTCGACCTGACGACCGAGGGTCCCGACGTCGACGCCCTCCTCACCGGCGACCCGCGGGCGCTGGCGCGGGCGATCAGCGTGCTGGAGGCCGGTGCTGACGAGGCGCTCGCCGCCCGCGTGCGCGAGGCCGCCGCGGCCCGCACCGTGCCGGTGCTGGGCATCACCGGCACCGGCGGCTCGGGCAAGTCCTCGCTCACCGACGAGCTGCTGCGGCGGCTGCGCCGCGACCAGGAGGACAAGCTGCGGGTCGCCGTCGTCGCGATCGACCCCACCCGCCGCCGCGGCGGCGGCGCGCTGCTCGGCGACCGGATCCGGATGAACGCGCTGGAGTCCGGCGACGGGTCGCACACCTTCTTCCGCTCGATGGCCACCCGCGCCGCCGGCGCCCAGGTGCCCGAGCACCTCGACGACGTCCTCGCCGCGGTGAGGGCCGCCGGGTTCGACCTGGTGATCGTGGAGACGCCGGGCATCGGGCAGGGCGACGCGGCGATCGTGCCGTTCAGCGACGTCTCGCTCTACGTCATGACGCCGGAGTTCGGCGCCGCGAGCCAGCTCGAGAAGATCGACATGCTCGACCTCGCCGACGTCGTCGCGATCAACAAGTTCGAGCGTCGCGGCGCCGAGGACGCCCGACGCGACGTCGCCCGGCAGATGGTGCGCAACCGCGAGGCGTTCGGCGTCCCGTGGGAGCAGATGCCGGTGTTCGGCACCAGCGCCGCCCGCTTCGACGACGACGGCGTCACCGCGCTCTACCAGCACCTGCTCGGGCTGCTCGTGGAGAAGGGCCTGCCCGCGGGCACCGGCGTGCTGCCGCGGGTGGACGTGCGCGCCTCGACCGGGCTGGCCAGCGTCGTCCCGTCGTCGCGGTCGCGGTACCTCGCCGAGGTGGCCGAGGCGGTGCGCGCGCACCACCGGGTGACCGAGGAGCAGGCCGCCGTGGTGCGGCGCCGCGAGCACCTGACCACCGCGGCCGAGGTCCTGGACGGCGACGCGGCGGAGGCGGCGAGGGCGGCCGCCGGGGCCGCCGACGCCGAGCTGCTGCCCGAGGTGCGCACGCTGCTCGAGGAGTGGCCGGCGCGGGTGGAGCAGTACTCCGGCGACGAGTTCGTCTACACGGTCCGCGGCAGGGAGATCCGCACGCCGCTCACCCGGGAGACGCTGTCCGGGACGAAGGTGCCGCGGGTCGCGCTGCCCCGGACCTCCGACGCCGCGGGCCTGCTGCGCTTCCTGCGGCGGGAGAACCTGCCCGGCTCCTTCCCGTACACGGCCGGCGTCTTCCCGTTCAAGCGCGCCGGCGAGGCCCCGGCGCGGATGTTCGCCGGCGAGGGCGACGCGTTCCGCACCAACCGGCGGTTCCGGGTGCTGTCGGCCGGCAACGACGCCACCCGGCTGTCCACGGCGTTCGACTCGGTGACCCTCTACGGCCGCGACCCGCAGCCGCGGCCCGACGTCTACGGCAAGGTCGGCACCTCCGGCGTCTCGATCGCCACGCTCGACGACATGCGCGTGCTCTACGACGGGTTCGACCTGTGCGCGCCCACGACGTCGGTGTCGATGACGATCAACGGCCCCGCGCCGGCGATCCTCGCGATGTTCATGAACACCGCGATCGAGCAGCGGCTGGACCGCTTCCGCGAGGAGGAGGGCCGCGAGCCCGACGCCGCTGAGGCCGAGGAGATCCGCGCCTGGGTGCTGGCCACCGTCCGCGGCACGGTGCAGGCCGACATCCTCAAGGAGGACCAGGGCCAGAACACCTGCATCTTCTCCACCGAGTTCGCGCTGCGCTGCATGGCCGACATCCAGGAGTGGTTCATCCAGCACCGGGTGCGCAACTTCTACTCGGTCTCGATCTCCGGCTACCACATCGCCGAGGCTGGGGCGAACCCCATCAGCCAGCTCGCCTTCACGCTGGCCAACGGCTTCACCTACGTCGAGGCCTACCTCGCCCGCGGGATGGCGATCGACGACTTCGCGCCCAACCTGAGCTTCTTCTTCTCCAACGGGATGGACGCCGAGTACACGGTGATCGGCCGGGTGGCCCGGCGGATCTGGGCGGTCGCGATGCGGGACCGCTACGGCGCCGGCGCGCGGTCGCAGCAGCTCAAGTACCACGTGCAGACGTCGGGCCGGTCACTGCACGCGCAGGAGATGGACTTCAACGACATCCGCACCACCCTGCAGGCGCTGTGCGCGATCTACGACAACGCCAACTCGCTGCACACCAACGCCTACGACGAGGCCGTGACGACGCCGTCGGAGCACTCGGTCCGCCGGGCGCTGGCCATCCAGATGATCATCGACAGGGAGTGGGGGCTGGCGGGCAACGAGAACCCGCTGCAGGGGTCGGCGATCGTCGAGGAGCTCACCGACCTGGTCGAGGAGGCGGTCCTGGCCGAGTTCGACCGGATCGCCGAGCGCGGCGGCGTGCTGGGCGCCATGGAGACCGGCTACCAGCGCGGCCGGATCCAGGACGAGTCGATGCTCTACGAGCACCGCAAGCACGACGGCTCGCTGCCGATCGTCGGCGTCAACACCTTCCTCGACCCCCGTCGCGACGAGGCCCCGCCGAAGCAGCTGGAGCTGGCCCGCGCGACCGAGGCGGAGAAGCAGTCCCAGCTGGACCGGCTGGCCGACTTCCACGCCCGGCACGCCGACGAGGCGCCGGCCGCGCTCGCCCGGCTGCAGGAGGCGGCGACGTCGGGCGGCAACGTCTTCGACGCGCTGATGGACGCCGTCCGGGTGTGCTCGCTCGGCCAGATCTCCGACGCGTTCTTCGAGGTGGGTGGCCAGTACCGGCGCAATGTGTGAGGACGACCTCGGCGCGCCGGTCCCGCTGACGGGGCCGGCGCGCCGGATCGTGTCGCTGGTGCCGTCGCTGACCGAGGCGCTGGCGGTCACCGTGCCCGGCCGGCTGGTCGGCGCCACCGACTGGTGCACCCACCCGGCCGGCCTCGGCGTGCCGCGCGTCCGCGGCACCAAGAACCCCGACCGGGCGGCGGTCGCCGCGCTGGCGCCGGACCTCGTCGTCTGCAACCGGGAGGAGAACCGGCGCCTGGACGTCGACCGGCTGCGCGCGGCCGGCATCGCGGTGTGGGTGACGGTCATCGAGTCGGTGGACGAGGCGCTGGCCTCGATGCGGCGGCTGTTCGCCGAGGCGCTGGCGGTCCCCGAGCCGGACTGGCTGACGGACGCCGCGCGCGCGTGGGCACGCCCGGCGCCGGAGCCGCCGCTGCGCTGCGCCGTGCCGGTGTGGCGGGACCCGTGGATGGTGGTCGGTCCGCGCACCTTCAGCGGCGACGTGCTCGCCCGCCTCGGCCTGGTCAACGTCTTCGGGGAGGGGGAGGACCGCTACCCGCACGTGGCGGTCGACGACGTCCTCGCCGCGCGGCCCGACGTCGTCCTGCTGCCCGACGAGCCCTACCCGTTCACCGCCGACGACGGCCCCGAGGCGTTCCCCGGGGTGCGGTCGGTGCTGGTGTCCGGGCGGGCGCTGACCTGGTACGGCCCGTCGCTGGCTCCCGCCCGCGACCACCTGCTGGCCGCGCTCGGCCCCCGCTCAGCCCCGGGGTGACACCTCGTCCCGCAGCAGCGCGAGGGCCGGGACGTACAGGCGGGACTTGATGGTGCCCAGGGTCGGGCCGGCCTTCCCGGCGAGCGCGGCGGCGATCTCCACGGCGGCCGGGCGGACCTCCTCCTCGGCGACGGCGCGGTCGACGATCGCCGCGGCGAGGGCGTCGGTGCCGCCGTAGCGGCGGCCGGTGGTCATCGCCACGTGCGCCGTCTGCGGGGTGAGCCGGGCCTGGACCAGGGCGGACATGCCGGGGCTGAAGGGCAGGTCGATGTCGATCTCCGGCAGGCACCAGAAGCCGCGGTCGGCGCGCATGACCCGCTGGTCGTGCGCGAGCGCGAGCATCGCCCCGGCGGCGAAGGCGTGGCCCTGGACCGCCGCCACGGTCGGGACCGGCAGCGCCAGCACGCGGGCGAGCAGCCGCTGGACCGTGCCGACGTAGGCGTCCCGCTGGTCGGGGTGCTCGAGCAGCCAGGCGAGGTCCAGGCCGTTGGAGAAGAACTTGCCGGTGGCCGTGGTGACCAGGGCCCGGGGCCCGGAGGCGCCCTCCACCTCGTCCAGGGCGGCGTCGACGGCGGCGAGCCGGTCGGGGGAGAAGCGGTTCTCGTCGGCGCCGAGGTCGAGCACGAAGACGTCGTCGGAACGGTCGAGCGTGGGCACGGTGGTCTCCCGGTTCGGTGGGTGGGGATGGGGGGCGGCTCAGGCCGGCGGGCCGCAGTCGACGACCGCGCCGACGGCGGCGGCCAGCTGCGCGCGGGTGTGCGGGTGCACCCGTCCGGCGCGGATCCCGGGGAAGAGCAGCGCGGCGGGCAGGCGCACGACGCAGGTGGTGACGGCGCCCGTGGCGGCCACGTCGTCGCGGTCCCAGAGCGAGCGGGCGAGCCGGCGCAGCGTGTCGAGCAGGTCGGCGTCCAGGGCGCGCAGGCCGTCGGCGACGTCCGGGGCGACGGCGTCGGTGAGCACGTCGTCGCGCTGCAGCCCGACCAGCAGCCGCGCCGCCCGCAGGTCCTGCTCGGCGAGCCGGGCCGGGGCGTCGGCGGCGGCCTGCACCGCCCGGCGGGCGTCCCGGCCGGCCTCCGCGACGGTGGCCCGCTGCAGGTCGAGGAACTGCCGCGCGCGGCGCAGCCACGCGGCCCCCACGACGGTCTCCAGCGAGCCGAAGGCGTGGTAGATGCTGCCGTTCGAGGCCCCCGACCGGGCGGCCAGCGCGCGGACGGTCAGCTGCGCACGGCCGCGGTCGACGAGCAGCTCCTCGGCGGCGTCGAGGAGCGCGTCGGGCGCGTGGACCCGGGGCCGGGGCATCGGGACCTCCTCCGTGGACGGACGAGGCCACCGTAGTGGGGGGGGGGGGGGGGGGGGGGGGGGGGGGGGGGGGGGGGGGGGGGGGGGGGGGGGGGGGGGGGGGGGGGGGCGGGGGGGGGGGGGGGGGGGGCGGGGGGGGGGGGGGGGGCGTGTG